>JAFAZK010000163.1 GCA_019239825.1 Verrucomicrobiota bacterium
CAAACCGTGTTTGTTGGAACCGATACAGTTGCTCGAAATCCGAATTCCAAATGACTGTATGGGTAAAGTGATCGGCGACCTGTCGAGCCGCGGTGGCAAGATTCTCGGTATGGACACCGACGGCAATTTCCAGGTTGTCCGAGCGCATGTTCCGGCACGCGAGCTTTACCGATACTCGACGCAACTCCGATCTCTCACCGGCGGCCGTGGCTTACACAGCGAAGAATTCAGCCATTACCAGGAGCTGCCCGCAGAGTTAGAACACAAGGTGGTCGAGTCAGCGAAGAAAGCTCGAAAGTAACATCTTTCGACATAGCGTTCTGCAAGCTGGTTGGATTTAGTGAGGTGCCCAGCACCGGACATACTGACAGTCCAGTTCCTCCGGATCGCCAGTCGCTGGGAACCCACGTCCACTCGCCATATCCAGGATCACGCTCTCAGGAACGTGAAAGGGGGCGGTAGCATTGAATCTTTCCACCTCAGCTCCATCCAGGTAGAAAATCACTTGCGCGTTCGGAAGGCTCGCCGGCTGTATCAGACAACCAAAAGTGTGCCATCCCCCAGGGGTCACTGCGAGATTGGAGATAGAGCCATCGCCTGCGCTTTTGCCATTGTTTCCAAGCCCCCATAAGTGAGTATGGATCTCGTAATTTGACTTAGTCGATCCTGGTATCTGGTAGCCGAACTCCATGATATCAACTTCAGCGCAGACCTGAGTGTCTGAGAGATTCCCGGGGAATGCTTTAAGCCAAAATGCTGGCCAGTTTCCAGATCCCCCCGCTGGCAATCGCAGCTTAGCTTCCCAATAGGCGTCCGCAACGGCAAATCCAGCGTCCCAAGCCGATCGAATAATGCCGCCCACCATCGTCCCTCGCGAGGAGAATGAATTAATGCTTAAGTATCCTTTATCAGTGGAAAATGGCAGCTTGTTTACGCCTATCCCGACAAACCTCGCGAAGTCGGGACAAACGCCTGGCGACGCGTACCACCTCGCGTGTGTGCCCGAGATACCTGTAGAATTCACTATCCCGGAGGTATTGATATTGGCGTAGTCCGGGCCAGTAAAGTCCTGATTCCAAACCAGCTTATAATTGTCGGGAAGAGTGACGCTGGGCTGAATTCCTTCTGCAGCAGTAGGCTTGGCCTCAGGGGTGTATTCGGTTGGGGTCGGCCCTTTTTGTTGGGCCAAAGTTGGCAAAATAAAGCCGATTGAGAGCCCTATAACGGCAAGCACTAGGCGTGTCCTCATTCTCCATTTTCTCCGGAAAGACTAACTAGTTTAATACAAGTTTTTCCGCAAGCCACCCTGCTCCTGCTTGTCCAATCTACTGCTATGCCAGAAGCGCCTTTTGTGTGTAAATTGGGCCTACCCCTTTACATCCCCCTTCTGCTCGTCCAGCTGTATCCCAGGCCCGGTCTCACCTGTTTGTCTAAGATCCACTTGGTCGGAGGAGCTGGCGTTTGCTTTTGAAATATGATCCCGAAAGCATTCGACTATTGATCCGTGTTTTCTTTGCGACTTTGCGTCTTTGCGTGAGATTTTCTTTGCTGGCATCTCGGACTTGTGGGGTTCGTAGTCACGTGCATCCTTTTTGTTGAACATGTTTGACGATGTTTTTGGAACTGCACACGAGCTGAAATCGCGCGGCGAGCCGTTTGCGATTGCGACCGTTATCAGCGTGCAAGGATCAGGATCGGCTAAGCCAGGATCGAAGGTTATTGTCGACACGGATGGCCACGTAGTGCTTGGATGGATTGGCGGCGGGTGCGCCGAAAGCACGGTCTGTCAAGAAGCCCTGGAAAGTATGAACGATGGCAAAGTCAGGGTCATTAATGTGGATCTTACCGATGAGGTTTTTGGAATGCCGTGCGGCGGTATGATGCAAGTGGCTATTGAACCGGTGTTGCCTAAACCGGATCTGCTAGTCGCCGGTCACGGCCGGATCGCTGAAACGTTAGCTCAGCTCGGGAATTTGCTGGGATTTTCTGTGACGGTAGCTGATCCGGGAGCGGTCCCTAATGCTTTTCCGACCGCTGATCATGTGTTTTCGACTGGGCTGAACTCGGCAGAAGTCGAAGTGAGGCCGGGATCTTATGTGGTGGTAGCAACGCATCACAAAGGCGATCATTTATCGCTTAAAAAAGCGATCGATAGCCAAGCCGGCTACGTGGCTTTGATCGCCAGCCGCAGCCGATCCCAATTGATATTTGAATATCTTGAGGACGCGGGCATGCCGCGCGAGAACGTAGCCAAAATCCGTTCACCAGCGGGGTTGAGCCTCGGCGCGGAAACGCCGGAGGAAATCGCGCTCAGCATTATGAGCGAAGTGGTAGCGGTGCGCCGGGGCGGTTCGGGCCAGCCAATGGCTGAAAGCGCAGCGGTACGTCAACTCGAAGCGAATCTCGATAAGCCGGCTCAAACGTTAGATGCACCCACGCTCCCGCCTGCCATCTCGAGTCAATCGAAAGGCCTCTGATGGTCTCTGCTGTTGTCCTGGCGGCCGGCATGTCGACCCGGATGGGTCGGAATAAATTGCTTCTGACCTTTCAGGACAGGCCACTGGTTGTCCACGCAATCGATACATTGTTGGCGTCGAAGGTCGGCGAGATCATTGTGGTTTTAGGTCACGAATCCGAGAAGGTCTGGGAACAACTTGAGGCTTACGCCATCCAGGTGTCCGACGGAGCTGCGACGAGTCGTGTCCGTCTGGTCAAGAATCCCGATTACCGTGAGGGGCTGAGCACCTCGGTTCGAACCGGCGTTCAGGCGGTCTGCCCTGAAGGCGCGGCTATTATGATTTATCTGGCAGATCAGCCGCTGATTGAACCCGGCGATGTGGACCGGATCATCGCGGCATTCGCTGCAGCGAAAGCGGAAAACAAGACGATCGTGGTTCCGTTTTTTAAAGGCGAACGGGGCAATCCGGTGATCCTGGATGCAACGTTGAGGGATTCAATCTTAGGGATTGTAGGAGATGTGGGCTGCAAGGGTGTGATCAAACGTTACCCCGAACAGGTTTACGCAATCGAGATGGAAAACGATCACGTCGTGCGTGATGTGGACGACGTTCAGGCGTACGAACGGTTGGTAGGGTAGCCGCAATCGTACTCGTACTCGTCCTCGAAGGCTTTAGGCGTAGCTGCGGTCTCAAGCGTCGAGCTTCCAAGCCGCGGACCTCCGGCGATTCAATTGCTGCAGAACGAAATCGAGGACGACGACGAGTACGAGTACGATTGGGCGTGGCAACACGGTAGGCCACGGCTCGGCGCGCTTTCGGGCCTAACAATATCGTTCATCCCGGTTCACTTTTCTGCTTCGTCACAGGCATATCGGCTTTCGGGAAGCCTCGCCCCACCAACCTCGGCTGCCTTACCGAACCGCCCCGCACTCCAACCCGAAATACGCCTTCGCGTTCTCGAAACAGATTCCTCTCACTAAACTACCTAACAAACCTTCATCATTGGGAAGCTCACCTCGCTCGACTTCGCGGCCAAGAACATCACAAAGCACTCGCCGGAAATACTCATGCCGCGGATAGGACATGAAGCTACGAGAGTCGGTCAGCATACCGACAAAATGCGTGAGCAGGCCGCAATTCGATAACGCATTCAATTGCCACTCGATGGCTTCTTTCTGATCCAGAAACCACCAGCCGGTGCCGAACTGGAGTTTTCCCGGAGTCGGACCGCTCTGGAAATTGCCGACCATTGTCGCCAATACATAATTATCATTGGGGTTAAGATTGTAGAGGATCATTCGGGGCAATTTCCCCGCCGACTCCAATTGATCTAAATATCTGACTAAAGGCTCCGCTTGTGACCAATCTCCGATGGAGTCGAACCCGGTGTCGGGGCCAAGTTGTTTAAAAGCGCGACTATTCGTATTCCTAAGCCCGCCCAGGTGGAGCTGCTTGGTCCAATCCGCTTCTGCGTCCAGTTCGCCAAAAAACCGTAAGAGGTAGCTTCTGAACTTAAGCGTTTCGTCATCTCCCGGCGCGGCTCCTGATCGCACTTTTCCGTAGATGGCACGCGCTTCAGATTCATCGCACGTCGCGGAATAACAATACGGGATACCGTGATCGGACAACTTCGCGCCGTGGTCGTCGAAGAACCGATGCCGGCTCCGCAACGCGTCCAAGAATTCTGTAAGATCGCGACAAGCGGAGCCGCTGATTTTTGCCAGCCGATCAGTCCATTGGTTAAACGATTCTATCTGATCGACGGCAAATGCTTTGTCAGGACGAAAGGCGGGATAAACCATCGTTGATAAACCGCTCTTTCGGATCGTTTGATGGTGCTCCAAATCATCCGTTGGATCATCGGTGGTACAGATCACCGAAACCTTGAATTTTTCGATGATTCGCTGGGCGGTGAGATCTTGAAGGCGCTCGTTAGCCTGTTCCCAAATCCGGGGAGCAGAAGCCTCGTCAAGAAGCTCACTGATATCGAAATACCGTTGCAACTCGAGATGAGTCCAATGATAGAGCGGGTTGCGGATAGCAGCGGGAACGGTCTTAGCGTAGGCGAGGAACTTGTCGTAATCGCTGGCCTCACCGGTGATATAGCGTTCGGGCACACCATGGGCGCGCATCGCTCTCCATTTGTAATGATCGCCGTACCTACCGTCGTTTAGCCAGATCCTGGTCAGATTTTCGAACCGCCGGTTCTGGGCGATTTCTGCGGGCGGGATGTGGCAATGGTAGTCGAAGATGGGAAGATCTTGGGCAAATTCGAAATACAGTTTTTCGCTCGTCGGCGTAGATAAGAGGAAGTTCCGGGAGAGAAATTGGTCCTTCATAGGTAAAATATAGGCTGGCAATCGAGTGCGAGATAAAAGAGCCTGTGTACTAACCGATCCGGCTCAAGCGCTGCTATGAAGAAAATCCCAGGACTGCGCTGGTGGATTATCGGGCTAATCTGCCTTGGCACAATCATAAATTATCTAGCGCGTAACTCGCTAGCGGTATTGGCGCCTGAACTCGAGAAGCGGTTACAATTCTCCGATCAACAATATTCGTACATCGTCTTAGCATTTCAGCTTGGCTACACTGTGATGCAGTCGGTTTGCGGTTTCATCCTCGATTTTCTCGGACTCCAGCTCGGGTTTGCTTTGTTCGCTTTGGCTTGGTCTCTTTTTAATGTACTGCACTCATTTGCCGGAGGCTGGGCTTCGCTGGCTTTCTTTCGCGGGCTACTAGGTCTGAGCGAAGCTTCGGCGATCCCTGCCGGCATCAAGGCGATCTCGGAATGGTTTCCTGCTAAAGAACGCTCGGTCGCAGTCGGCTATTTCAACGCTGGGACTTCGCTCGGCGCTTTGCTAGCGCCACCACTAGTGGTTTGGGTCTTAGTACAGTCCGGCTGGCAAATGGCGTTTGTGGTGACGGGCAGCCTCGGCTTTATCTGGGCGGCCCTATGGTGGTTTTTTTACCGATCGCCTAGCAAACACCGGTTGCTGGGTGAGAACGAGCGTTCCTACATCATCAAGGGTCAAGAACGGGATAAAGTCGTAACGACCGAAGAAAGGAAACCTCCTTCCATCCGCAAGATTTTGTCCTCCTCCCGATTCTGGGGTATCGCACTCCCTCGTTTTTTAGCCGAGCCTGCCTGGCAAACCTTCAACTTTTGGATTCCGCTCTATCTGGCCAAGGAACGCCATATGGACCTTAAAGAGATCGCGGTATTCGCGTGGTTACCGTTCCTGGCTGCTGACCTTGGCGGAATCTTCGGCGGTTATTTGTCCCCGTTATTGATGAAGTTTTTCCGGATCAAACTGATCGATTCCAGAATTGCCGGCATTGTGTTAGGTGCAATCCTCATGATTGGGCCGGGATCGATCGGCTTAGCCGCCAGCCCTTATGTTGCGATCGCCCTTTTTTGCATCGGCGGGTTTGCCCACCAAATGATCTCAGCCCTGCTAAATACTTTGAGTGCTGATGTGTTCGACGCGCATGAAGTCGCGACAGCGAATGGTTTTACCGGTACTGCAGCTTGGACGGGCGGCTTGCTATTCACGTTGGTGGTTGGCGCCCTGGTCAGCACTATCGGCTACGGGCCACTGTTCGCTTGCCTGGCAATATTTGACTTGGTCGGAGCAACTATCGTGATCGTGTTACTGCGCGGGCGAGGCCGAGGCGCTCAGACCGCAACCTGATAATTTCACCGCAAAGACAGAGAGAGCACAGAGAGATTTTCATCACAAAGACACAAAGTACAACAAGGTTTGAAGTTACACGTTTGTCGGGTCCGACAAGACCACGTCGCAAGAAAGACAAGGTCCCAAAACCGATAGTTTTCTCTCTGTATCCAATCTTGGTGTCCTTTGTGTCTCTGTGGTGAACCATTTCTTTTCCTATGTCACTCGCTACTATCCCGTTGTTTCGTATCACCGAGCACGCTGGCGCCCGCATTACCCTCGAAAGTGATGAGGGTCACGTAGTCCATCTTTTCATTCTGGAGGAAGACATTGTGCGCTTGATGGTGTTGCCCGCTGGTGTGCTCAGTTTCCCCCGCACCTGGGCCATAGCGCCTGGTCTGGAGGACGTGCCACTCGAAGGGCGGGACCGATTTGATCTTGGGGGTTTCTCCTTTCCGCTCTACCAACTCGAGCAAAACCCGAACAAGGTTCAAATTAGGACTAACCGGGTTCGTCTAACCATCCAGTTAAAGGGACTTTATTGCCGGTGGGAAATATTCCAGGATGGGGTCTGGCGATTTGCTGCGTCCGATCGGGCTACGCAGAATTATAACTTCGGTTGGTGGGATCACCGAGTTTATCACTATCTGAAACGTGAGCCGGATGAAATGTATTTCGGCTTGGGCGAACGAGCCGGCGTGACTAACCGGGCTGGCCAAAGCTACCGGCTGACTAATCTGGACGCGATGGGATATAACGCCCGAACCACTGATCCTTTATACAAACACATTCCTTACTACCTGACTTGGAAAAGTCAGACCAAGGTGGCTTACGGCCTCTTTTACGATACGGTAGCTGATTGCGCCTTCGATCTAGGGCGCGAACTGGATAACTACCATGGTCACTATCGTTATTTCGTCGCTGACCACGGAGACTTAGATTATTATTTTATCGCCGGTGTTACCTTGGCGGATGTTGTTCGACGTTACACCTGGTTAACCGGCCGGCCCGCACTCGCCCCAAAATGGAGTCTGGGTTATTCAGGTTCAACGATGTCCTATACGGACGCCGATAATGCGCAAGAGCGAATGGATGAATTTCTATTGCGCTGTCAGGAGCACGATATCCTTTGCGACTCGTTTCATCTCTCTTCCGGTTACACCTCGATCCAGGGTAAACGCTATGTATTCAATTGGGACCGCAGCAAGTTCCCGGATCCCGAAGCGTTTGTTCGGCGATATTTGGATCACGGAGTGCATCTTTGCCCCAACATCAAACCCTGCTTATTGCGCGACCATCCTCTTTTTAGTGAAGTCGAGGCCGAAGGACTTTTCATCCGGGATCAAGACGGAAAACCGACCATGGTGCAATTCTGGGATGAAGTCGGCGCCTATCTCGACTTTACCAATCCAAAGACAGTCGCTTGGTGGAAATCGCGAGTCACCGAATCATTGTTAAAATACGGAGTCACCGCCACCTGGAATGACAATAACGAATTTGAGATATGGACTGAACAGGCGCAGATCCAGGGTTTTGGAAAACCGCGACGAGCTGTAGAATGCAAGCCGCTGCAAACGCTTCTTATGATGCGCGCCTCTCGGGATGCGCAGCGCGAATTTGCGCCCGAGAAACGGCCCTTCCTGGTAACTCGTTCCGGCGCGGCTGGCATGCAGCGCTATGTTCAGACTTGGTCCGGTGACAACTACACTTCTTGGGAGACACTGCGTTACAATATCAAGATGGGGATCGGGCTTGCGCTTTCTGGGATATCCAACCTCGGACATGATATCGGTGGTTTTTCTGGTCCTGCTCCCGAGCCCGAACTGCTCTTACGTTGGGTTCAATTCGGCATCTTCTTGCCGCGGTTCAGCATCCATTCATGGAACGACGATCAAACCGCAAACGAACCCTGGATGTATCCGGAAATCACGCCTTATATCCGGGAACTGATCAAGTTTCGGTATCGTTTGATCCCCTATTTGTATGACCTGCTCTGGCATGCGCATCGTGATTATGAGCCGATCATTCGGCCAACTTTCTACGATTTCCCAGCAGACGATCGCTGCTACCTCGAAAATGATGAGATGTTGCTCGGGTCCAATCTCCTAGTTGCGGCGGTGGTCGAACCCGGTCAGCGTGCCCGGCCTGTTTACCTGCCAGCCGGGAGTGCCTGGTACGACTTCTGGGCTGGTGATTATTATCCCGGCGGCCAGCAGGTCGTTTTGCCTGCTCCTTGGGATCGTCCACCACTATTAGCTAAAGCCGGCAGCGTGATTCCTCTCAATCTGGCGGATCAGCATTTCTCGAAACCCGCCGACCATCGCGGATTTTTCATTTTTCCGCTTCGCGATGAAGGCCAATTCGGGTGCCAGTGCTTTGAGGACGATGGCGTCAGTGAGTCTTACCGAGATGGCAAATACTGGAACTGGCGATTGCAGATCTCAGCTTCTCGTTCAAATCTTTCCGTGAAAATCGAACGAGGTGGCGAAGCCGACCCGAAAGTCAAAGAGACGATTCTTTTACTACCTCGTCAGGAGATGCGACAAATCGATCTTCAAGGCGCCTGGTTGCTCTCTGATGATTCATTCGGAAGCCACCGCGATCTTAAAGTGGTCTTGGATTGACGGGATAGCGTCCTACGGGAGGGGGTACGCCTTGGCCGGGACACCATTCTTCGCTCTCCGACGCGGAATGCCTGTCAATATCCTCATCTTCGGTTTTCTCCTCGCGGCGGGCTACAATCGAGAAGAGTTGTATCCAAAATTCCTTTTCGTCGAATTCAACAAGAGCGTTCATAATCAATTTCCGGGTGAAGGTGAGGCTTGGTTGAAATGGCTGACGCCCAGATTATGGAAAGCGTCGGAAATCGGCTGCAAAGGGGATGACAGGCCAGCAACGACAGTGTCGAAATACCAGTCATAGATAAGTACTCCGGCTACAGAACTACCTAAGGCGATAGCGGCAGCGATTAGGACGATATGGAGCCAATTCGCTCCGCCAGCCCTACGATTCTGCGGTTGATCCGCTGGTACAACGCTGGAAGCCGCTTGCCGTGGTCTCATAGCCGACAATGAAAGACGTCGGCTCTATCGAAACCAGAGATTCAGGACCGGCGCGGAAAAAAAGAGGATGAGTGACGAGGTTAGGGCGCCGGACGCGACGTTTTGGTGGCGAGGCTCCCGGAAGACCTAAAGATTGGACCAGGGTTTCAGGTGTATCGGCGCCACGGTGCGCCAGTAGGCCGAAAAAAGCGCCGAGCCGTTCGTTGATCGCGGCCTCGACCTAGAGCAGCACATCTGGGGAACCGGCTCGGCGCGCTCTCCGGCCTAATGACCCTTCGGGCATCGAATTGACCTTTCCCTCCGTTGATAGGCTTAGGTCTTTCGGGAGCCTCGCCCCACCAAAATTGAGCCGCTCGATTCCCCTGCCGCGCTCACCAACTCGCTGCCCGCGCTCGATATGCCCAACTCCGCGTTCGCTCCGTATCGATTGATGCTGACGGGCCGGGTCTTACGCTCTGCTTTACCACGCTCCTATGAAAAACAAAAAAGTCCCTCGGGAACGAAATCCGTTCCTTCTTTCTGGCAAACGCCGGTGGCGGCCATTTCGCTGGATTCGTGCCCAAACTCGCCGGGACGGCGCCGCAAATAATTTATTGAGCCAGTGCGCTAGACCAGCCTAATTGTTTGCCCAGTAGATACCGGCGGACCGATCGGAACCACGTTGATGACGTTTCAGCACCTCTTATTTCTCGCTCTCGCATTAGACAATGATCCAAACACGATACCGAAATGCTTCAATTTCGGGGTCGGTGCGACACTCGCGACGCTTCTGTTGATCCTGGCGCTGCGTTCAGGCGAAAAGCAACGGGCTGTTCGTCTTGGTTTCGCGCTATGTACACTGACCTTTACGGTGAGCGCTTGCATTGCGCTGGTCGGGTATAGCGTCAGTCAGTCATTTCAATCACCCGTAGTCGTTCTAGCCAAAGATTTTGCTTTCTTCGCCGCGGTAGCCTGGCCTGTGACGATTCTTGGGCTTTGGGCCCAAGGCCCTTTTTCTTCTCACTGGAGGCACATTCTGGGGCGGACGGTGATTGGATTGGCAACCTTATCTGCCGTGATCTTGAGCATCGCTCATGTCGCCGGGTTGCTTCCAACACCCACCGAATTTAGGATGGCGAGCCCATTGGATTCGCTCCTACCGGCAGAGTACAACGGGCTTGTATTCTTTTGGGTTGGCGCCTTTGTCTTCTTGCCGGGCCGGCTACGAGGATGGCTTTCCTGGATTTCAGTGGCGGCGCTCCTGACGGGCATGTCCTTATCGACAGTCCACACTTTGGAAGAGAACTTTGGTGATGCGCCACTCTGGCTTCACTCGGTGGTTGACTTCGCAAAACCGTTCAACGTTGTCTTGATGGTTGCCGGCGGATTATTTGGGTTATCCCGCTTCCGTTTCAGCGACATTTTCGCGCAGCGAGGTTTACGGATCCTACTTGGTGCACTGATCGCACTCGCCATCGCCTCGCTCGCTCGATTGATGTTCGGGCCGGCCATTCGCGAGGAGCCGGCTTCGATGAAACTGGCAGTGCTCTCCTTCGCCATCATCATTTGGGTCGCGATTGTCCTGTACGCCAAGATCACTGCAGTCAGCGATTGGCTAGTCGACCGTCAAATTTTCCGCCAAACCGATTATCGTCACGCTTTAAAGTCATTTCGGGAATCCATATCCAGCGAATCAGACGCCGGCGCCATCTTCGAAACCGGGAGAGTGCTGGCAAAAAAAACTTTGCGAATTGCTGACGCTCTTATTCGCCCAGACGACAACGCAGAGGACTCCGCTGATACGGTCCGTTGCGACTGCGGCCATGAGTATGTCTTCCACATTTCAAAGGGAAGCGATCACTCAGGCGCCGCTTTGGTGATCACCACCGGTGCAGGCCGTCACATCCTGTTTAATGCTGAAATCGATTTTCTGCGCGAAGTCTGTTTGACGATCGAACGACGTCTCGAAGCGATCGACCGGGAGAAAGAAAACATTGAACGAGCTCGGCGCGAGGCTCACCTGCTGAAGCAACTGGTGGAGGCGGAGTTGCGCGCTCTTCGTGCCCAAATCAATCCGCATTTTCTGTTCAACTCGCTCAACAGTATCGCCGCTCTGATCACAGCGGAACCGGAAACGGCCGAGGAAATGATCATTCGACTGGCGAAGATCTTTCGACATGTGCTGACTTACCACGATCGTCCATTTAGCTCGGTCAACGAAGAGATCTCTTTTCTCCAGACTTACTTAGAGATCGAAAAAGTCCGGTTTGGGGATCGGCTGCGAGTGAACTTCGACATTGAGGCGGCGGCCTCACAACTCGCGATTCCGACTTTCATTCTTCAACCTTTGGTAGAAAACTCGCTCAAACATGGGTTAGGACCAAAGGTGGGTGAGAACCGCCTGACCATCCGAGCCCGGCAACTGAGCCAGCATCTCGAGCTCACGGTCGAGGACAATGGTGTTGGCGCGACCGTCATTAAGAAGGTTCTTGGCCGGGACCGCACCGGGCTAGGGCTTCGAAATGTGGAAGAAAGATTGCAGACTGTCTACCGCGGCGATGCGCAATTCAGCTTTGAAAGTGTGCCTCGCATGGGATCACGCGCACAAATCCTGATTCCGATTGCTAGGAAGAACCAGTTTCGAGAGGACGCAGCGGAGGTAGTGCGGATTTAGCGTTGGTGCACCGTCTCCCATAGAATGATGACACCGTTGCGCTCATTGCTTATTGACGACGAACCAAATGCTCGGCTGCGACTACGCAGGCTGCTGCAGGACGAAGAGCACGTCGAGGTTGTCGGTGAAGCCAAAGATGGTCTTGAGGCGGTGGCCGAGATTCAGCGGTTGCAGCCGGATTTGGTGTTTTTGGATGTACAGATGCCGGGGCTAGACGGGTTCGAAACCCTCAAAGCGTTGCCGACTGATTTGGCGCTACCACTAATTATTTTCGTCACAGGTTTTCATGAACACGCCCTGGCGGCATTCGACGCCAACGCGATCGCCTATTTGTTGAAACCGATCGAATCGGAACGCCTTCAGGAGATGGTGGAGCGGGCCTGGCGATTACATCAATTTGCAGAGGACCGCGCGCAAGTGGCCGATCAAATCCATCGATTAAGCGCCGGCGTTCCCCGAAACTTTCACCAGATCGTTGCTCGAAAACTCGACCGGTTCCTACTTCTGGATCCCACCGATGTCCTCTATTTCTACATCGATCATGGGATCGTGCGAGCACGCACTAACAACGACACCGTTTGGGTAAACTATCAAATTAGCGATCTGGAACAGGGCTTAACCGAGCTCAATTTCTTTCGGGCGCATCGCTCATCTTTGGTGAACTTACGCCGAGTAAAAGAAATCCGGCCGGCGGCGCGCAGCGCCTTCATGCTGATTATGGATGATCCCACCAACACCCAAATCGAGGTGAGCGAACGCCAGGCTCGGGTGCTGCGAAGCATCATACCTGGACTGTAGCACAGCCAATAGCCGATGGTCGTCCGAACACCCGGACTCGGCATCTTTGGTTCACCATCTCTGCACAGGATCACGTTGATCCGCCGCATTTGCTATTGGCTATTGGCTATTGGATATGCGCGCAGCGCTACCTACTGCCAACTAATCGTCTTTCCCATTGGAGCACGCACAGTCTCCAGTAGCTGGGATTGGTAGCGCAGTAGATCGATGCAAGCTCGCTGAGGGTATTATGGCCCTTGAATGGTCGACGGTTCAGAAGCTCAGCTGCGTAAAAGATCGATTGCTCCGAGCTGGCAAATCGCCTGGTGCCGCACCGGGTCATTAAGCCCATCCAATTATTTTTGTGACGGGCCGCTGCGCTCTTCCACGCACCTGACTCATGGGCCGAGATCGCAGCTAAAAGAATTGGATCAATATTGTTTGCGCGAGCGGCCTCAATAAAAATCTTGCCGTATCCAGCCGGCACCTTCCTTTCTAGCTTGATAGGGTCGACCGGACGAAAGATGCGAAAGCTCTCTTCCGAGGCGTGCATCACTGCCGGTAGACCAAAAGCTAACAGACCACAGACGACCCAACTCTTCATGGAACCGCCCTTGTTTCATAATAATGCGGATCGCGCAACTGATTTTTTGACGGTAACAAGACAAAAACTCAGCCACGAATGCCAAATTCGGTCAAAAAAAGGCCGCAAATGGACTCAAATTGACAAGGGTAAGACAAAGATTTGAACCGCGAATGAACCCGCTTTCGCCAACCTTTACGGCGCAGCAAACTACGAATAAAAAAAGTAATCAGTAACCAGTAAGCCAGTAATCAGTATCTGAATATTCGGAACGGCTGCAGCCGCTCTTTACTGATTACTGAGACACTGCTTACTGATTTCGTGTCCGTTCGCGGTCTCTTAAATCTGCGTATATCTGCGTTAATCTGTGGTTAGGCTCTCTTAATTCGCGGTTGCTTTTGGCTCGCTTCTCCTTTGCTTGAGTTATGGCAACATTGACTACCGAGAAATGTACTGCTTGCCGTCGAGATTCCCTTCCAGCGACCGAAGCCGAGATCGCAGAGCTCAGACCACAAATTCCGGAATGGACGATGTTGGAGCGCGAAGGGATCCCGAGGCTAGAGCGAGTTTTTCGCTTCGGGAATTTTGCCGAAGCTTTGCGCTTCAGCAATCGGGTGGGCGACCTGGCAGAAGAGGAAGGTCATCATCCGGCGATTCTTACCGAGTGGGGCCGCGTCACAATAACGCTGTGGACCCACAAGATTCGCGGACTGCATCGAAATGATTTTGTGATGGCCGCGAAAGTGGATGAGCTATACGGCGCGGGAGTGGGGAGTAGCTAGGAGCCCTCTTGTCAGGCACGGCTTCCGAACGGCTCTGTAATTCTAACGAAGCCGCAGCAAACCGTTTGTTGAGAATCTAGAGATCAGCGACACAGCAGACCCGCGGCTCGGCACACGCATCGGTCTAGCGCAGCGTTGAGATTCATCAAGACCAGCAGCTTCGTTAAAAAGGCTCAAGCCATTCAGGAGCCTCGCCCCACCAAAAATGAGTACCCTCTCCTAGCTCCTCTGCCGCTGCTTTCCGGACAAATAGAGCATGATGTCCGTCTTCGAGATACTGCCGATCAAGCGGCAAGAATCCAGGTCGTCCACTACTGGCAATCGCTCGGAGCGAACTTCAGAGAATCTCTCGAAAGCGTCGCCCATGCCTTGGAAAGGTGAGATCCGAGGAAAATCTTCGTTCATGAGGTCAGTCGCGATGAACATCGTGGCCAGCTCAGGCCGATCCAGGTATTCCTTGATATCGTGCAAAGACACAGCGCCGAGAAACCGATTATTTTCTCCAACGATGTAGATGTGCTGAAATGGATGCTGGACAAACGTCTGAGCAATCTCAGCAAAAGTGGCTTTCGCGGGGAGTGTGATCGGATCGAGCTGTATAAGATCCGCAATTTTGGCCTCAGCGAGTTGTTGATTGAAAAACGACGCACCCTTGCGTTCGAGAGACTCGCCATAGATAAATCGCTTTTCAAAGATGCTGCTGCAGTAGTATCCGATAACGCAAGTCACCATAAGCAACGGTGCTAACGTGTAATCAAGGGTGAGTTCAAACCCCATCAGAATCGACATCAGCGGTGCACCAGTAGTAGCGGCAATAAATGAGCCCATCCCAACAATCCCGTACATACCGGGATCCAGGTGAAAACTAGGAAAGAGCACAAGCAAGCATCGGCCATACAACATTCCCAAGGCGGCGCCTATGAAAAGCGTAGGGGTGAACACCCCGCCGACTGCGCCGGAGCCGAAGGTTGCCGCCGTCGCCACCACCTTCAACAGCAGAATCGCGAGAATTTCGTTGGAGAACCAATTTTCGCGAAACAGGGTATCAAGCAATCCCTGACCGTTGCCGCAAACGTCAGGACTGACCATGGCTAACAAGCCAACGATGGCCCCGCCGAGCGCGAGCTTTGCGGGCGGACCAAGCGATATTTTCGAGAAGAGCCGCTCGATGCCTCGTAAAAAATGAAGGTAAACCGGAGCTAACAGTCCCGATATCAGCCCCATAAGAGACAGAAAAATGATCTCCCAATAGCTGTGCAAAGCGAACCCTGGAGATTTGTAGATGGGTCCACCGCCGTGCAAAAGCTGCGCCGTGAACGTTGCGACCACGGCCGATATAATGAGCGGCCCCAGCGATTCGACGGCGACCGTTCCTAAAATGATTTCCGCTACGAAAAAAGAGCCAGCAATCGGTGCGTTGTAGGCACTAGCAATACCGGCGGCTGCCCCGCATGCTACTAAATGGCGCCGTTGGGCAACTGGAAAACTGCGGGCCCGGCCCACCAGTGAGGCAACTAACGAAGACATCTGAACCAAGGGGCCTTCCCGTCCAATTGAGGCTCCGGTACTGATGGAAAAAAGAGCGGAGACACTCTTCACCAAGCTGGCTGGCACGGAGATGTTGCCATTGCCTACCACGATTGCTTCCATGTAATCCGTGGTGGTTTTTTGGCGCAACCGCATCGTGAAACGGTTGCCAAGCCAGAGAGTCAACCCTGCCAAAAATCCGCCAACCACTGGGACAGCTAGCTTTTGCCAAAGCGGCAGCTGCGAAAATGAGGAGATGATTTCCATCTGGCTCCCGGTTGCCAGAAAGTGCACGAGTTCGGTTGCGCGCCGGAAACATTCAGACGCAACTGCGCCGAGCAGGCCGATTAACGCCGCCCACAACAACATGAGCTGCCGTTCGCGAACGTGGAAGCGGTCAGCGAACCAGACCTTTAATTTCAGTAGCAGCTGAACGAAAGGCGATGGGTACCGTGGGTTTGTATTTGGCCGGTCTTGATCCATACCAGGCAATGGAAAGACAGATTTAAACAGGAACTAAGGGAGGGAATTCACAATACACAAAGATCGCAAAGGACACGAAGACTCAGCGAAACTAAAGGCTATGCTTTTGATTCACTCGTCCGTCTCTGTGTCTGAAGTGATCTTTGTCTATTGTGAATTCCCTCCGTCTTTTCTTTGCGTCTTTGCGTCTTTGCGTGAGATTTTCTATTCGGTTGCGCCTGCACGCGCGTTGTCTGCATGATCACTTCGAAGCTCGCACCTTGGCTTTTTCTAGCAGTAACTTGGCTTATTCCTTTTACGGGACTGGCTCAGAAGAAGCCCAGAATCGTTTTTGTAACGCACGCTCAAACCGGTGACCCTTTTTGGGACGTTGTTCGCAAAGGCGCGGAGACCGCAGCTCGGGAGACCGATGTCGACGTTCAATATGAATCCCCGGGGAAATTCGATTTGCTGGCGATGTCTCACATAATTGATGACGCGACCGCAGCGAGACCCGATGGTCTGATCGTTTCTATTCCGGATGCTAACGTTTTGGGGAAGTCAATTCAGGCCGCGGTGGCTGCAAAGATTCCGGTTATTTCGGTGAATTCGGGGCTAAGCGTGTCTCATCAGCTTGGATGTCTGATGCACATTGGACAGGAAGAGGAATCTGCCGGGAGGATGGCAGGTGAAAGGATGAAGGACATCGGTGCAAAAGAGGTGGTGGTTCTCAATCAAGAGGCCGGTAACGTCGGTCTCGACCAAAGAGTCAAAGGGTTTAAAGATGGTTTTGAAGGCCCTTTTCATCACGTGCATGTAGTTCCGGTGAGAATCGACTTTTGGGCATGCTACAACACGGTCGTTGCCTACTTGCAACAACATCAGGAGATTGACGGGATTTTGGCTTTGGGTCCCGTAGCGGCTACGCCGGCTCTTAAAGCAGCTATCGACATGGACGAACTGGGCAAAATCAAGCTCTGCACGTTCGATATTTCACAAGAAGTAGTCGAAGCATTGTCAAAGAAACAAATGAGTTTTGCCGTCGACCAGCAACAATGGTTGCAAGGATATCTACCGGTTGTTTTCTTAGCCAACTACGCAAAACACGGCGCCTTGCCAAAAAACGATCTAATCCTAACCGGGCCAAGCTTCGTGACCCCAGAGAACGTTGACAGAGTTGCGAATTTGATCAGCAAAGGTTCCCCGTAAAAGTGGAGCGCTGCCTTCCCGCGGCCGCGGGAAGGCAGCGCTCCACGGTTCCACCCAGGAAAATCGCCCCGCCGGGCAAACTAAGCACCGGTCCAGGCACGATCTTTTGTGGTAGATATGGCTAACACACTAATCAACGTCTCTAATCGGCTACCGGTGGCGATCCAAAACGGCGAGTTGATCAAGTCCTCCGGAGGTCTGGTAGCCGCATTGGAAGGGCTCCCGAAAGGAGATTACGAACAGAAATGGATCGGCTGGCCGGGCGCAGAAATCACAGACCAGAAAGAACAAAAGCAAATCGGACGGAAACTCGCTAACGAACACGGCTGCATTCCGGTTTTCCTAGGCAAAGAAGAAGCAGCCGGGTTTTACGAGGGGTTTTCCAATTCCAGCGTCTGGCCGTTGCTGCATTATTTACCTAACTATCTGCGGTACGAACCTGAGTGGTGGGAGGACTATCAAAAGGTTAATCAGACTTTTGCCGATAAGGTGCTGGAGGTCGCGAAGGATGGCGACTTGGTCTGGGTGCATGACTATCAATTGATGCTGCTCCCCGCTCTGTTACGTGCGGAGGCGCCACATCTCAGGATCGGTTTCTTCCTGCACACGCCGTTTCCAGCTCCACAGGTTTTCCGATTCCATCCTCGCTGTCGCGAGTTAGTTGCGGGGATGCTCGGCGCCAATCGCATCGGCTTTCACGCTTTCAACTATCTCAGACACTTCAGCGGTGCCGCTCGGCGGTTACTGCGCATCGAGACTGAGCTGACCCAGGTTTCGAGAGATGGGCACACCACCGCGCTAGGTGTTTATCCAATCGGCATCAACGCTTCGAAGTTTGAGCAAACCATGGATTCGAAAGAATTCAGGGAGCGTCGCGACGAATTCCGCCAGGCTCATGAAGGGAAACGTCTGGTTATCTCCGTCGAGCGGATGGATTACACGAAAGGAATTCTTCATCGACTGGAGGCAATTGATGACTTCCTAGCGAAATGGAAACAAATCGATAACATCCGTTTTATCTTTGTCAGCGTCCCATCGCGCGAAGGCATCGAGGAGTATCAACATCTGCTTGAGGAAGTCGAATCGAGGATCGGCCAGCTGAATGGGAAGTATGCCACCCTGTTGAACAGCCCAATCCATTTCATTCATGGTTCGATTCCGTTCGTCGATCTTTGCGCCTTGTACGCTTTAGCAGATGTGGCCTTGGTCACCCCGCTGATCGACGGGATGAATCTGGTCGCCAAAGAGTTTATTGCTTGCCAGCGCGAAAACGCTGGGCTCTTGATCTTGAGCGAATTTGCCGGCGCCGCTGAAGAGCTTTTCAACGCGCTCTTTGTTAATCCCTACGACTCTGACGGCGTAGCAGCGACCCTAGCCGATGCTTTAGGTACCCCAATCGAGCAAAGACGAAGAGGAATTCAGGCGATGCGAGAACGCGTAATCCGCTATGACGCTCAGCATTGGGCACGGTCTTTTATCGAGGACCTGGCGTCGGATTCGGCGGACTTCGCGGCCGAAAAGAGCAATATCAAAGAAGCAAAAAATCAGATTAAGCGGGCGATCGAAAGCGAGGAGAAGATTGCCCTCTTCTTAGATTACGACGGCACCTTACGCGAAATCGAGGTAGAGCCGAGCGCAGCAACGCCAAATCTCGCGATCGAAACCTTGCTTCGCCAGCTCGAACAACGGCCAAATTTGGACATCACCATTTTGAGTGGACGATCGGAGAGCGATTTGGCGGCGTTTTTCGGCAGCTTTTCTTTTCGACTTATCGCCGAACACGGAGCTAGTTGGCGTCAGCCCGGAAAGAAGTCCTGGGAAAGACCGCACAGCAATTTGAAGTATACTTGGAAGGATAAACTCCTCCCAATTTTACGGGTCTACGAACAAACGACCCCCGGAAGCATGGTCGAGGAAAAACCGTCCGCCATCGTGTGGCACTATCGCAAGGCGGACGAAGAATTCGGGGAATGGAAGGCGAATCGTCTAACCCAAGAACTCTCAGCGCTAGCTGCGAATCAACCAATTAAAGTACGGCCCGGTAAGAAGATGGTCGAAGTCAACGCGGCCGAGATCAACAAAGGCGCCGCCGTTGCCAGAGTGCTTGAAAAATTGCCTGACTACGGAATTGCGATTTGTGCCGGCGATGACCTCACCGATGAAGGGATGTTCGAGCTCACGCTCCCGCGTCTGCTAACGATCAAAGTAGGCCCCGGTGCAACTCAGGCCCGTTTCAGAATCGCCGATCCGGCGGCATTCCGGCAGTTTTTGGGCGATCTATTCAAATAGACCACGAATGCGGAAGAAGAGAAACACCTCAACCGCAGATGGACGCGGATTTACGCAGATGAAGAGTTAACCGCGAAGGGACACGAATGGACGCGAATGAAGAAAGTGATCAGTAAGAGTCAGTAATCAGTATTCATATCCTGGACGACTAGTACCGCTTTACTGATTACCGATTGCTTTTATTCGCATCGATTCGTGTCCATTCGCGGTTTAGCTCTTCATCTGCGTATATCTGTGTTCATCTGCGGTTAGGGCGTTTGTTTTGGGTTTAGAGGTAGGGTGCGGATTCTTTGAAGACCGTGCGCAGTGCTGCAACTGGATCTGCTTTGGGAATGAACTCGTGAGCGATGTAGCCGGTGTAACCGGTCTCTTTGATCGCTTTCAGGATGGCTGGGTAGTTGAGCTCTTGAGTGTCGTCCAAATCGTTTCGACCTGGGTTACCTGCGGTGTGATAAAAGCTGATGAGCGGATGAAACGTTCGGATGGTCCGGATCACGTCCCCTTCCATAATCTGCATGTGGTAGATATCGTAAAGCAGCTTGACCCTGGGTGAGCCAACCGCCTGACAAACTTGAGCACCCCAGGCCGTACGATCCGCTTGATAATCGGGGTGGTCGACTTTGCTGTTTAGCAATTCGAGCACCAGAGTAACCCCAGCCTCTTCCGCAAAAGGTGCCAGTTTGCGCAGCGCCATGACGGTCACCTCCATCCCCTTGGCATCATCCAGCCCTTCCCGGTTCCCACTGAAGCAAAGGACGTTGGGAATTTTGAGCCGTTGGGCGTTGGTAATCGCGGCTCGGACCTCTTGTTCGATCCTTTCATGCTGATCCACTCTATTAAGACCAATCTCCAACGGTAGATGGCCTTGGATCGAGGAGATGGCCAATCCGTGATCAGTAACCAGAGACCAATACTCCGGCGGCACCAGATCGAGCGCGGTAAAACCCGCTTCGGCAGCAGAACTCACAAACTGTTCGGGTGTGAGCTTTTGGGGAACGAAACACCACCAACCAATGGACTGAGAGATCATAACCGCGAATGGACACGAATTGACGCGAATGGAAAGCTTTCAACCGCAGATTGAGCAAACTCTTTTTGTACTCATTGAGCCGACGCGCTTGCTGCGGGCACAGGAGGAAGCGAAGAAGTTCTTGGGGCCAGAAATAGGAGCCAGGCTCCAACGAACGCAGCCGCGATACTGGCAAACCAAAGCCACACCCCGATTTCCGGAGGTCGTAAAACCGCTCGCCCAACACCGCCTTCGTCGGCCGGAATATTAGCCGACAAAATAGGGAAAAAGTCCAGGCCTAGGAGAATGGTCACCGCACTGGAAACAAGGGTTGCCCAACGGAGGCCACACACGAGAAAAACTAGGGTCAATCCAAGGACGAAGTTCGCCAGCCAAGCGACTGATCCCACTGCGATGCCAAGCCATCCAAGCAATAGTGCTGTCCACCCGAACCAGGTGTCGGTGGATTGAGGGGCACTATTGCCGCCATAGTAATTGTCGAACGTTAGCGCAGGACAACAACACGCCACCACGTAGATAAGAACGATCACGGCGGCCACGGCCGATCGCTGATAAATTGTCATGATAGTTTTGTTCTAGAGAGAATTGGCGGTACCCATCGTCACGATCAAGTTCGCAGTTTGCCGTTGGCGGCGGAGCAGCCGCTATTAGTCAGCGGTTGTCTCACTCACTAGGCGCTCGCTCGGGAGTCTCCTATCTGCGCTCAATTAGTTCGATCCTTCATTAGCGAAAGCGGATCCACCTCTGGTTCGGCTTCTTATTCGTGTGCATTCCCGGTTGGATTTCCTTTCGCGGGGCAAATCTTTCGCTCTATTTGAGGCATGCTCAAGTTTGATTCCTCCAGACCCGCGCCTTTCGGGTTTGTTACCGAAGGATTTTGCGAAACCATTGGTCGCACTCCGCTCCTTCGATTGCGCAAACTATCGGAAGCGACCGGTTGCGAAATCTGGGGGAAAGCAGAGTTCTTGAACCCGGGCGGCTCGGTGAAGGATCGCGCCGCTTTGGGAATCGTGCTCGATGCTGAAGCTTCTGGGGCGCTCGAGCCTGGTGGAACTATCGTAGAGGGCACCGCAGGGAACACCGGTATTGGGTTGGCGCTGGTCGGAAACGCGCGCGGGTATCGGACGTTGATTATCATTCCCGAGACCCAATCCCAAGAAAAAATCGAAGGCTTGCGCGCCATGGGCGCCGAGGTCAGAACCGTACCCGAAAAGCCTTATAAAGATCCCGACAATTACATTCGCATCTCCGGACGTGTCGCCGCGCAGACACCAAAAGGCTTTTGGGCGAATCAATTCGATAATGTGGCCAACCGTCTGGCCCACTACCAGTCGACCGGGCCAGAGATCTGGGAACAGACCAAACATCAGCTCACGGGTTTTGTGGCCTCGGTCGGTACCGGTGGCACACTCGCTGGAATCGCTCTTTTTCTTAAGGAACAAAATCCCAACGTGCAGATTGTAGCGGCAGACCCGTACGGAGCCGCCATCTGGTCCTGGGTGAAGCACGGGCATACCGAAATCAACGACGGCGATTCCGTAGCCGAAGGGATTGGACAAGGCCGCGTCACCAAGAATCTAGAGGGCGTCAAAATCGATCAAGCGTACCGAATCAAAGACGATGTGGCCGTGGAGATGCTTTATCATTTGCTGCATGCGGAAGGTCTTTTCCTGAGCCTCTCCTCAGCCATCAACGTATGCGGTGCGGTCAAGCTGGCGAAAGAAGGTGGCAGCGGCCAAGTAATCGCGACGATCTTGTGCGACGCCGGTTCGCGTTACGTTTCGCGATTGTACAATCCGGAGTGGCTTGCCCAGAAAAAACTCACACCCAAAGCAAAGGGTCTCGAGTTTTTGGAGCGGTTGTAGCGGCGAAGAGAACACCTTAACCGCGAATGGACACAAATAGACGCGAATAAAATCGCAACAAAGTAGCAGCGCGCCCATCGGCTGGAGGGGAGCCGCTTTGGCCTGTGACGGTTCGACCTCCTATATTTGTCCAAGACGCGCCTATGGCCTCGACGTGGGTTAAACAAGCGGCTCCCGCGAATTACCCACGGTGACCTTTTCACACAGCGATTCGGTTCGAACGATTCCACGTGAAGACCGATCGGAATGCGAAACGCCGGATACGTTCGCGGAAGCCGCCCGTTTAACATCATGTCCGGCCAAACACGCACCGGGATAAAACACGCGAGGCCCAATCTATCACGCTCCAAAGCAGCTCCCCTGCTATGGAGATCGGTGTGCATCTCCTTTGTCGCAAATTCTTCGCGTCCATTCGTGTCCATTCGCGGTCAAGTTTGTCTGATTCGTGGTCCGTTTTTTCTTCGGCCTATTAAAGAATTAGTTGACGCTCAAAACTCTTTCTGCAAAGAGTCTATTAATTCTTTAATAGAAATGGCTCGGAGACCGTCCCCTACTTTGACCGACGCTGAGTTGCGGCCCATGGAAGTGCTTTGGGAGCGCGGCCCATCAACCGTATCCGATGTTGTTAGCGCTCTCCCCCAAGAACTGGGATTGAGCTACAGCACGGTGTTGACCACGCTCAGGATCCTTGAACAGAAAGGGTACGTCAGGCACACCAAAGAAGGCCAAGCTTACGTTTATCACGCGGTCATCGACCAGAACCAGGCTCAGAATAAAGTTCTCAAACATATTCTTAGCCGCTTTTTCGATAACTCACCCGAGCTCCTCGTCTTGCGGGTATTGGAAACAGAGAAGCTGGATGCAGAAGATCTTCAACGAATTCGCGAACTCATCAAAAGAGGAGACAATTCATGAGTATCCCTCCGCTCACGGAATTTGCCGATCTACTGGCGGAACAGCTTTTAAACGGGCTGGTTCTATCGGCCGGGATCTTCGTGGGAGCCGTTATTCTGTTACCCTTGTGTTTTCGCGCTGATCGATGGAGCGCAGCGACCCGGCATTGGGTCTCGCTATTAACTTTCGTGCTTCTAGCCAGCACCCCGTTGCTAGTCGCACTCAAACCTGCTCAACCCAGTCCTGTTGTCCACAACGCTTCCGTAGTAAAAAGCGATGCCGCGGCGACCAAGACTTCGTCCTCGCCGCTCATGGGTCGTCTAATTCGTGAACCGATCAGCTTGGAGCGAAAAGCGCCTCCGGTCGTAAGCCAAGGCTGGCTCCAGAAGGTAGACTGGTTGCTCGTTCTTTTTGCCGGCTGGGCGTTAGTCAGTTTCGTGTGCGGGCTGCGTTTGCTGGCTGCCCTCTATCGACTGCGCGTCCTCCACCGCAGCGCGCAGCCAGTCGTGTTAGACGAACAGTTGCCTAGTTCCCGACAGATTACCATCGCCGAGTCATCGCTGGTATCTTCTCCGGTCGCGGTTGGTCTTTGGTCACCGAAGGTGCTGTTGCCCGTGGGGTTTCAATCTCAGTTTTCTGCGCTGGAACGCCGGAACGTACTGCTGCATGAAACCGCCCATCTCGAACGGCTTGACGATTGGTCCACGTTTTTTCAGCAAGTACTGCTCGCTGTTTTCCCGATTAACCCTTTTCTCTGGGCTACTAACCGGATACTGCACCTGCACCAAGAGGCAGCTTGTGACGACCGGGTGTTAATCGATACTCACCAAGCAAAGAGCTACGCCCACCTCCTTGCTCGCCTCGCAGACGGGAACGTAGAACGGTCTCTGTTGGCATCGGGTGTAAGCCGACAAGGGAAGCAATTGTATCAGCGGTTGACGCGAATTCTGGACGGGACGCGTAACCGAAACATTCAACCGTCGGCGCGCAACGTTTTAGCGGCCGCGATAGCTCTGATAGGTGCAAGCGCTGCCGGACTGGTTTGGTTGCCGGCAATCGTGTTGACCCCAAGCGCCTTGGCGAACGAACCCGAAAATGTAGTACTAGGTCCCAACGGTCCGGAAGTAACTCGACCGCTGGATCCGGAGATCGTTTCACTCTTAACCAGCTCCGCATTGAATGACCCTGATCCTAGTGTGCGCCAAGAGGCGACGCTTGCCCTGAGCGAACATGGAGGTAGCGATGTCACGGCCGCATTACTGGCGCTGTTTAATCAAAGCAAAGACGAACAAACCAGGCTAACTATTTTGCGGGAGATGACACCGTGGCGGGCAGGCGATCCTCGAGTTAAGGAGAAACTGAACGACCTGGCCCTGCACGAGACCTCAATCCCGATCCGGACTGCCGCTATTGAGTTATTATCAAGAAATCTGGATGAGGCGGCCATCAATCAGTTAATCACGATTTATCGCACCGCGGACAGCTTAGTAATTAAAACAACCTGTTTGCGTGGGTTGGGTGTAACCGATTCAAAGACAGCCAAAGAATTCTTGATCTCGATCGCCAAAGCGGATCCGGATCCACAATTACGGCGCGTAGCGCTACGGGCAATCGCAGGCGGCATGGGAGAGGTACAGCGATTCGTTATGAACGGGAGGCATATGGCGGTTCCTCCGGACGGACTCCAACCGCCCACCGAGATTTTTAGGAAAAACATCGGCGGTATCGACAGGCTACGGGACGAGGCTGGCGTCATAGTCTCACACCGATTGCCTGAGCCTGGAGATTTACCTCCAGAAGATCGACTCTTCTTTTTCGCGCCGCAGTTCAAAGACAGCTTTGGTCCTCACCCGCCGTGGCCGGCTTCGCCCAAACAGTTTCCGGACGGACCTAAAGAACAATTTCCTGGAGAACCCAAAGTAGACCCATCGCCTAAACCTTCGCCGAGCGTGAATGAGTGAGCGCGCCCGGTGGTTCTGACGATGCAGCTGAGAGCAGCCGGCACCAACCTCAAGGAGGGGGGTTGGTGCTGTGCTGTTTTTGGGACGGTCGACGGCCAAAGTAAATCGTCTCCGTACTCGTCGTCGTCCTCCCTACTTCGCCTCGTCGTTTAGACTCCGGAGGCTTCGTAGGGCAAGCGGTCCTCGAAGGGTGGCAAGTTGAGGCGATGTGTAAACGCGTGCCGCCTGGAGGGGGGCCGCTTTGGCACGTCTGCCGCCACTCTCGCAACTTTCACTCCATCACTAGTCCGGCCGAAATGTATGAAAACAGGCGACTCCCGGGAACGTCTCATCGTTTCGCAGCTTTACGGTCCGGGTGTAAACGAATCGAAAGCCATGGGCGAATGCATCGCGCTGGGCAATTCGCGGAAGCCGCCCGTTACAACATTCTTTGACCGGATGAAGTGCGTGAACGAATATTGCGAGGTCGTTCGATTTCGCGCCAAAGCGGCTCCCCTCCAGGCGATGGGCATTTATACATCGCGTCAACTCGCCACCGTTTCGAGTAAGAGGACGATTGGCAATTCGCCTTGACGGTCGTCTGCAAGGCTCGACCGTTTTCAATATGCCGACCGCGCAGGTCTCCAGCAGCATGTTCGCGATGGTGTTAACCAAGCCCGGAACACCATTAATTCCGGTTCAAGTTCCAGTACCCAAGCCCGGGCCCGGCGAGATACTGGTTAAAGTAGAGGCTTGTGCGGTGTGCCGAACCGATCTGCATGTGGTAGACGGAGAACTACCTGAACCGAAACTGCCGTTAGTCCCCGGGCACGAGGTTGTCGGAACAATCAGCCAGTGTGAGTCCGGCCGGTTCGAGGCCGGACAGCGAGTCGGGATTGCCTGGCTGGGTTGGACCTGCGGTCATTGCCGGTTTTGTCTGGCGGATAAGGAAAACCTTTGTGAGAACGCTCTTTTCACGGGGTACACCCGAGATGGCGGTTATGCTGAATACGCAGTCGCCGACGAACGGTTCTGTTTCAAAATCCCGGATTATTACAGCGATCCCGCGGTCGCCGCTCCATTACTGTGCGCGGGGTTAATCGGTTACCGCTCGCTCGTTCTTGCTGGACCGGCCGACCAAGTCGGAAAGCTTGGCATTTACGGATTCGGGGCGGCAGCGCATTTAGTAACGCAGGCGGCAGTTTACCAACGTCGGAAAATATTTGCTTTTACCCGTCCTGGAGACGTGCGGGGTCAGCTCTTTGCAAAAGAGTTAGGCGCAACCTGGTCAGGCGGTTCCGATGAATTACCGCCGGAACCACTCGACGCTGCGATCATCTTCGCTCCAGCCGGGCCATTGGTTCCACAAGCATTGCAAGCAGTCGATAAAGGAGGCCGGGTTGTCTGCGGCGGAATTCATATGAGCGATATCCCTTCGTTCCCTTACTCCTGGCTTTGGGGAGAACGCACGATCTGTTCTGTTGCTAATTTGACTCGGCACGATGGCCAAGAATTTCTGCAGCTAGCACCCGCAGCCGGGATTCAACCCAGAGTCACCCCGTTCTCCCTTGCTCAGGCAAACGAGGCTTTGGAAGCAATCCGCAAAGGTCAGTTACAAGGGGCTGCCGTTTTAACGCCAGACTTCGCGGCGTGGTCTTAAAGTCGTACCCGGCTTTAGCATTGTTTCCCCATCTCTTCCTTTACTGACGATGCTTTAGCTGCGGATCCCAACCTCTACGTAACGCTTCCGTAACTACGGCAGCGGGAACCTTTGTTGCCGGTGTTCAATAGGCATGGTTCTATCAGATAGGCCATGCCTGCAAAACAACGCTTAGCTTGGATTGAACGCACCGTCAAAGGCCTTAAAGGCTATCCACAAGGACGGGTCTATCTGGTTGGTGTGTCCGGCGGCGTAGATTCCCGAGTACTCTTACAGACCTTAATCGACACCGGGTTCACTAATCTGGTGATTTGCCATCTCGATCATCGGTTGCGAGGCCGCGATAGTGAACGAGAGAACCGATTAATTCGCCGGCTGGCAACCCGCTTGAAATTGCCGCTGGTCCAAGAACAAGTAGAGGGCTGGCCCCCAAAGATTTCTCTCGAAACCGCTGCCCGCCAAGCTCGCCAGCAGTTCTTTGCCCGAGCCGCTAAACAGTTCGGAGCTAGTCATGTCTTTCTCGGTCATCACGCGGATGACCAGGTAGAAACCTTTCTCTTCAATATCTTGCGCGGCGCCGGGTCTATCGGCCAAGCCGCTATGCGCACGGAGACACGAATCTCGGCGGGCGGGGTAGACCTCATTGTGGTGCGGCCGCTTCTCCACGTTTGGAAACAGGAAATTCGTGATTACGCCAGACAAAGGCGGCTTAAGTTTTCCGAGGATGCCACCAACGCGGAGAACAAGTTTACCCGCAACCGGATCCGAAATCTCTTGGTACCCGAGATCGAGAGAATCCTGGGCCGGCCATTCAAATCAAATCTCTTGCGGCTATGTGAGATTGCCGGCGATGAAGCGGAGCTGCTGCGCCAGTTAACACCCACCTGGTGGGAACTAGATGAATTACCGGTACGCGACCTAAGAACCTTACCGGTGGCGTTCCAACGCCGAGTTATTCACCAATGGTTAACCCGGAAACAGATCGATGATGTGAGTTTTGAAGATGTAGAACAAATCCGTTCTATGCTCAGTCATCAAGAGATCGCGAAGGTCAATCTTTCAGCCGGCAACTCCTGCCGGCGCCGGGCAGGTAAACTCTTCAAAGCGCCACAACGCGACCCGGAATAGACCCAAGGAAGAAAACCTTAACCGCAGATGGACGCAGATTTACGCAGATATTGAGATCGGAGCCCAAAGAACCCAAAATCAACCGCGAATGGGCACGAATTACGCGAATTAAAGAACAATCTGCAGATTACAGAGAACTTGTGAAACCACTCCCTATTTGTGTCCATTCGTGATTTCTATCTCCGTAAACCTGCGTCCATCTGCGGTTGAGCCTCTCCTTTACGTCCGTTCGCGGTACTTTCGCGGCTCGCCGTCATCGGTATAGTTGCCCGCACCGAAGGAGCTCTATGTTACAACGTCGAAAGGCGGGTCTTCCCTTTATTCTCGCGACAGTGTTTCTCGATATGCTGGGGTTCGGTATCGTCATCCCGGTATTGCCGGCGCTCGTTGCTAGCATGACGGCCGACAAAACCGCTCAAGCCTATTGGTACGGCGCATTGCTGGCTTCCTATGGAGTGGCTCAATTCTTCTCGGCTCCATTGTTAGGTGCGATCAGCGATCGGTTTGGCCGGCGTTCGGTTCTCCTCATCTCGATTTTTGGCCTCGCCCTCAATTTTTTCATTACGGCGATATCCCCGTGGGTTTGGCTTTTGTTGGTATCCCGTCTGATCGGGGGCGCGTCCGGAGCGAGTTATACGGTCGCCGGCGCCTACATTGCGGATGTCACTACCCCGGAAAATCGCAGCCGGAGCTTTGGGTTGATGGGAGCAGTGTTCGGGCTGGGCTTTATCTGCGGCCCGATCATCGGAGGTTTGTTAGCAGCCAATAACCTACGGTTGCCTTATTTCGCCGCAGCCGGTCTTGCTCTGTTAAATTGGCTGAACGGCTATTTCATATTGCCAGAGTCGCTGCCGAAGGATCGTCGGACCCCGATCGACTTTAAGAAGGTAAATCCGTTCTCGGCGATCGCGGCGCTGACGCAGGTCCGTGGAATCGGCAGTTTGGTTGTGGTCTACATTTTCAGTGTATTTGGGCAGTTCATGCTCCAGATCAACTGGGTTCTTTACACCACCTTTCGGTTCGGCTGGGGACCAAAAGAGAACGGGATATCGCTCTTTGTGGTTGGCATTGTCAGCACCATTGTCCAAGCGGGTTTGCTCGGTTTCCTCTTGAAGAAACTCGGTGACACTCGGACGGCATTGGCGGGAATGGCGTCTTCAACCCTCTCTTACATCCTCTATGGACTCGCTTCCCAAGGGTGGATGATGTACGCCATCATTTTAGTGAACATGTTGGGTTTTGTGATCAACCCAGCCTTACAAGGAATCGTGTCGAAAGCGGTGGATCCACGGCACCAAGGGATTACGCTCGGCTCGCTCAACTCGATTAGCAGCATTATGGGCGTCATCGCGCCTTTAGTGGGAACACCGTTGCTGGCCCACGTCTCCGGCCTTCCGGCCACAGATTGGCGCGTGGGCATGGTTTTCTTCGTAGCCGCTCTCGCACAGGGAATCGCCTTTGTGCTGGCCTATTTTCATTTCCGGAAGGCAAGAGTGGGAGTCTCGGTGGCGGAGACACGCGTGACCGCGGATTGAGTTGGCCAAGTGGACAGCGTAGACTCAGTGGAGGGGTGTAGGATGCTCGCGGAGAAAGTCTGAAGCCGCTGGTCAGTCGATTATCAGAACAAGCTTGCCGAAATGTTTTCCGGCTTTGAGGGTGTGAAAACCCTCTGTAGTCTCGCTCCAGGGAAATACCGCATCCACAACGGGATGAAGTTGGTGTTCTTGTAAGAAAATATTCATCTCCTCGAAGGATTGCCGGCTACCAACGGTTATTCCTTCTAATCGAGCGTTGCGGCGGAGGAAGTTGGGCACGTTGAGCTTACACTCCATGCCGGTCAGTAGACCAATCATCCCAATGAACCCGCCTGGCTTTAGCGCGTTTACGGATTGGTTCAGCGTATCCTGCCCGCCGACATCGACGACATGATCGACGCCAACCCCATCCGTCGCAGCCTTGATAGCTCGCCACCATTCCGGGTCGGTTTTGTAATTTATCATGACATCAGCGCCGAGCTTCTTCGCTCGTTTCAGTTTGTCATCGCTGCTGGAGGTAATGATGACGCGCGCTCCCAGCGCCTTAGCAAACTGAAGGGCGAAGATCGAGACACCGCCGGTTCCCTGGACCAGCACTGTTTGACCTGCCTGCAATGATCCTAATCGAAGCGATTGCCAGGCAGTTAAAGCGGCGATCGGTAACGTGGCTGCTTCTTCGTCGTTCAAATAAGATGGCGTAGAGACGACCCCACGCTCGGGTAGCACCACGTATTCGCTCAATATCCCGGGTCGAGGACCGCCTAAGGCCGAGTCGAGATAATCCGCGCCAGCCGGGGTTTGGGAGAATGGACCATGCTCCCAATTTTGAATAAAATGCGTGGTGACACGATCGCCTGGCTTAAATCGAGTCACTTCCGAACCGACCTGCTCAACCTGACCGGCCGCATCTGAAGCCGGCACAAAGGGGAACTTCAAATTTGGAAAGAACGTGCCATCGACAACCAACAGGTCCCGATAGTTTAGAGACGCTGCGTTAATTTTAACCAGAATCTCGCCAGGGCCTGGCGTCGGCCGCGGCTGGTCAACTAGGGCCAATGAGTCGATTCCGAATGAGCCTTGCAGTTGAATAGCCTTCATAGATACGTGCCAGATACGTCGCAAGATGGTTGTTAGCCAATAGCGAGTGGGAATGGTTCGATAACGTTATCTCGAAATCGAGGCTTGAATCTTGTTCGATTTTTATCGAACATCCTCCAGGACAGACGTTATGGAATTGCGACAGTTGCGTTCGCTGTTGGTGTTGGCTGAAGAATTACACTTCGGTCGAGCTGCCGATCGATTGGGCATTGCCCAGCCGGCGCTGAGTCGTCAGATCCAACAGTTAGAAACCGAGTTGCAGTCGCCGCTATTCATCCGTTCTCCCCGAGCGGTCGCCCTTACGGACATGGGGCGCGAGTTTGTTGCGAGCATCAGCCCGGCAATTCAACAGCTGGAATCTGCTGCCGCGAATAGTGTTGCATTTGCTCAAGCGAGCCGCGGACGGCTCCGGATTGGTGTCTGCAACAACTTATCCTATCGGTTCGCACCGGCTTTATTAGAGCGGCTTCATCAGGACGCGCCGGGACTTAGGATCGATGTTCGCGAACTATCCACCGCCGAGCAGGTACGAACGTTACACTCTTCAGAAATTGACATCGGCTTAGCGATTCTCCCGATCACCGATCCTTCGCTCATCATGCGGCGAATCTTTCGTGAACCGCTTGTGGCGGTGGTTAATGCGAAAAGCCGATTCGCCCGTCGAGCGTTCATCCGGCTGGGAGAGCTTGCCCATGAGGAGTTCATCGTCTGCCCCCGTTACCGGCAAAGCGGCTTTCACGAACTCACCATGGAGTTAGCGGGTAAAGCCGGCTTTCGACTTCGCGTCGCACGAGAGATAGATGCCAAAGAAACCGCACTCGCTCTGATTGAGCGCGGACTTGGTATATCATTGGCGCCTGAATCAGCATCCGTTCTTGGAAACGACCGGCTCCGGTATATTCCCATTGGCGACCCAGAGATCGTGATTGAAATCGGAATCGTTTGGAGACGAGAAAACATGTCTTCTCTAATTCGGCGATTTATCGACTCTGCAGTCCAGCTAGCGCTACAGACGGAGGCTGAGAGGTCGGCAAAGCTAGTGGCCTGACATTATCGAGCCGGTCGCAGGAACAGTCCTCGTATCGTCTCGGAAACACAGCCATCGGCATAAACCTGCCTACCGCGTACCCAAAGCTGCTTAACGACCGCGTCCAGGCGCCGGCCAAAATAAGGGGTAACTGGATGCCGATAGAGCAAATCTCCGACGGCCTGGTTCGCGCCTAGCTTAACCAGCACGAGATCTGCATCGTAGCCGGTTGCGATCTTCCCTTTTCTCTCGCCGATACCAAACCTTCGAGCGACATCCAAAGAAGTCGCGCGCACAAATTGCGAAAGGCCTGAACCCTTTGCCCGTTTTTCGGCCTCAGCGATCAGCAAAGGGAAAGCATGTTGGCAACCCGCAATCCCTCCCCAGATCTCAAAGAAATCAGGCGACATCTTCATGTCGGGAGGCGCCGGCGAATGATCCGAGCCGAGCGTATGGATTAGACCAGCAAGCCAACGTTGCCAAAGCGCTTCTTGGGTACTGGCACTCCGGAGCGGTGGAGCGCACTTCGCCGGCGCACCGATGGTCTCTAGGTCGTCATCCTTCAGTAGAAGGTAGTGAGGACAGGTTTCGGCCGTAACATCCACTCCTTGACGTTTGCCCTGGGCAATCAAGTCAACGCCTTCCGGGCAGCTCACGTGGACGACGTGGAGCGCGCAACCGGTCTCCCCTGCCAATTCGAGAGCGACACGAATTGCGGCCAGTTCAGCCTCGATCGGACGAGAATCCAGATAGTCCCGCCAATGCTTCCCCCCAGCAGCTCGCTTCTCCCGGACCAAAGAATCGATCATGGCGTTGTCTTCGGCGTGAACGCCAACCGGCAATCTCCATTTCGCCGCTATTTTCATCCCTTGCTTTAAGGTTGCGGCATCGGCACGCCTGAAATCGCTGGTCCCGGACTCGCTCATGAACGCTTTAAACCCGATGACACCTGACTCGGCCAGCTCATCCATATGATCGAGATTCACTGGCGTTAGTCCGCCCCAAAGCCCGAAATCCAGAACGGATTTTTGTTCCGCGAGCGAACGTTTCTGGATAAAGCTTTCGCGGTTCAGCGTAGGCGGCGAAGCGTTCAACGGCATATCAAAAAAGACGGTTCCTCCGCCGGCAGCCAGCGCACGCGAACCCGTCGAGATCCCCTCCCAATGTTCACGTCCGGGTTCATTGAAATGAATATGAGCGTCGATTATCCCTGGAAAAAGAAAGGCATCAGCTGCATCCACCACCTGTTTGGCTGATCCAGCCAAATCGACCCCAACGGCCGCGATCTGTTCACCAATGACCCCGACGTCCGCCGTTCCCATATCATTCGCAGAAACCAGCTTGGCGCCCCGAAACAAGATATCCCAATCGCTCATAACCAGACAATTTCACCACAGTGACACGGAGAACATAGAGAAAATAATCCGCAGATTTCACAGATCACGGTTGTAAGGCCTATCTACGCCATCTGGTTGAACAAACCACCCGTGAATGGGCGACGTTGTGTCTCCTGTGACGATCGATCAACCTGAGATGAAATCTGCGTAATCTGTGAAATCGGCGGATTATTTCCTCTGTGTTCTCTGTGTCTCTGCGGTGAATCCTGTTTCCTTGGCCGGACTTGCTATTTACCCGGGGCTGCGATTGAGTCCCATCCATGATTGTGGTTACCGGAGGCAGCGGAAAGGCTGGGCGATTCTGTATTAGCGAACTCGCCGATCACGGCTACGAGCTATGCAACGTCGATCAAGTTAGCGGCAGCGATCCAAGTATTCCCTTTAGCCAAGTTGATTTGACGGATTTCGGTCAGACCATGGCCGCTTTATCCGGGATCGATGAACGAGTTCGGAAAGTCACTGGAATCGTCCATCTAGCGGCTATTCCCGCTCCTGGGCGTGCACCTAATCACGTCACTTTCGAGACAAACACTATCAGCACTTACAACGTCTTCGAAGCTGCCAGACAGCTCCAAATCAAAAACATCGTTTGGGCCTCAAGCGAGACCGTCCTCGGCTTGCCGTTCGACATTCCACCTCCCTACGTCCCGGTCGACGAAGAATATCCGGCTCGGCCCGAGACAGCCTACTCGCTCTCCAAGCTGGTCGGAGAAGAGATGGCCAAACAATTTTGCCGCTGGGATCCCGAGCTGAAAATTATCGGGCTGCGACTCTCGAATGTGATGAGCCCGGAAGATTATGACCACTTTCCTGGTTTCCAGGATGACGCTCGTAAGCGGAAATGGAATGTGTGGAGTTATATCGATGCGCGGGATGCCGCCCAAGCATTCCGTCTCGCCCTGGAAGTGGATCTAAAAGGGGCCGAGGTTTTTATTATCGCGAACGCAGACACCGTCATGCTCCGAGATAACAAAGGATTGCTGGCCGAAGTATTTCCCGGCGTCCCCCAAAAGAGTTCTTTCGGACCGAACGACTCACTGTTCTCGATTGAGAAAGCCAGGCGAGTCCTCAAATACGAGTCGAAATACAGTTGGCGTACGCAGCAATAATAATTCACCACAGAGGCACAAAGAGCACAGAGAGGAAGATCCGCAGATTTCGCCGATCACGCAGATTTCTTTTCGAGGAAACGCATCGCGATGCAACAAAACACAGCCATCACTTCACACGGGATTCCCTTAACTGAGCTGCGAACTAGCGCCTAGAACCGAAATCTGCGTAATCTGCGGATTATTTTCTCTGTGTTCTCAGTGCCTCTGTGGTGAAATTTTGATTCGTTGTCCCATGCCTTCGTCTAATGTCGATCTCCTTACAATCGGTGAATCTATGCTTCGCTTCTCGGTTCCAGCGGGGAGGTTGCTAGCGGACGCGCCGGTGTTCGACGTTCACGTCGCGGGAACCGAAAGCAACGTGGCCGTAGCCGTGGCACGCATGGGGTTTAAGTCACGCTGGCTTTCGCGGCTTCCCGATAACGTTCTCGGCCGCCGCATCGCCGACACCATAGCGGCTCAGGGGGTCGATTGTTCCTATGTCAACTGGTCCGAGACCGAGCGGGCTGGAGTTTACTTTATAGAGTTCGGTGCGTCACCGCGTCCGACTAAAGTCTTGTATGACCGGGCTCCTAGCGCCGCGCGGAACATGGATGAGACCACCTTCGATTTATCGCTGGTTGGCAATGCCAAGATTATTCACCTCACCGGGATCACTGTCGCGCTTTCCGCAGGTTGCAGCCGGTTAGTCGAGACCATCGTGGCTCGGGCAAACGATCTAAAAATCCCGATCGTTTTCGACGTTAATTATCGAGCCCTGTTATGGAGTCACAAAGAGTGCCGCAATAAGCTGGCGTCGTTATTATCCAAGGTTGATACCTTGATTGTGAGTAAACGCGACCTTGAAGCGATTTTCGAGATCGCGGGTGATGCCGCGTTGGCCGCAAAAGAGTTACATCAGTTATTTGGGATGCCTCGGATAGCCGTAACGACCGGGGACCAAGGTGCTGCCGGATTCGAAAACGGCAATACCGCTGTCGTTCCCGGCTACCCGGTGGAAATGGTGGACCGGATCGGGGCAGGAGACAGTTTCGCTGCCGGCGTCATCTCCGGGCTCTTGGAGGGGGATTTCGTTCGTGGACTACAATACGGCGTAGCAATGAGCGCGCTTCAATTGACGACGGAAGGCGACCTTTTCCGCCTTACCCGAAAGGACGTTCTCCAGCTTATGGCGTCTGAAAACATTGGCCAGTTGATCCGCTAAGCCTTTTTAAACAGCGAACTCTGTACTACCGAACGAATGAACCCGGTTTTCGCGTCGGTATAGGCGTCACGATCCTGCCGATACTGGTCGGCAAGCGCCCGCTTTAGCACCGCATATTCTGATGCCAGCTCGGGATCCTGCCGCAGAGCGTTCCTGAAACGCAGATGTTCGATCAATGGGCGGGCATCCATTTCAGACACATAAAGATGATGGAACGGCAGATCGATTACGCACCGAAAAACCTCGCGATCCGGAACACCGCATGGACCTCGGTGAATGTAGCCGAATCTCTCCAAACGCTCTTTGACAGCGGGAAATTGGTATGAGGAGGAGATCACAACTTCGATATCGATGATCGGCTTGGCGGCAAGTCCGGGTACCGCTGTACTCCCTACGTGTTCAATAGCGAGCACTAACGGGCCAAGCTGCTGCCGCAGCTCGTGCTCGATACACGAAAAAAGATAAGGCCATTGGGTATCGTAGTTGGAGATTCGTACCTCCAACGCGGTCTTCGATTTCACCGCCACAATCGCATCCGAGAGGCGAATCCGAGTCGAGTCATCGAGCTTTTGCCAAAGGCGGCGGTCGATCGGTTTACCACTTAGGTACTCCTTCAACGTACTGGTCAATGGTGGACCGAGCGTATCCATTGGTTCTTTGTACTTCGGCGACTTTACTTCTTTCAATTAATCCGGCAGCAAATTTGTTGCACCATCGATGTCTGAACTGATTTCCATTCTTATTATTCTTGGCTCGCTGGCTTGGCCATGCATTTTGCTCCTGCCATGGAAACCAGGGAGCACGCGAGAGCGGCTCGATAACGTCGATGCCTCTCCAGAGCGTGACCTGTCCGATGTGACCGTCTTGATCCCAGCTCGTAACGAAGCTGAGTCGATCAGCGGGACACTGAGGGGACTAGAACAGCAAGGTCAGAATCTGGCCGTTGTCGTGATTGACGATCGGTCCTCAGATGGCACCGCCGACCTCGCTAAGAAAAGCTTTCGTGGCGACCTCCGGGTTCTTCGCGGCGAAGAACTGCCGGCAGGTTGGGTGGGGAAACTCTGGGCTCTGGAACAAGGCCGGCAGGTGGTTACCACCGAATTGATCGTGTTGCTCGACGCCGATATTGAGCTCGCTTCCGGAACCATTGGCGCTCTCAAGTCGAAGCTGAAAACAGAGAACCTCGATCTCATCTCTTTGATGGCAGAGCTACGCATGCAAACACTTTGGGAAAAGGTTCTTTCCCCGGCATTTATTTTCTTCTTCAAGCTGCTTTATCCTTTTGCTGTGGGAAACGATCCGCGTTCTCGATTGGGTGTAGCTGCCGGGGGATGTATTCTGATACGGGCGGACAAACTCGAGGCAATCGGAGGATTCGGCGCGTTAAGAACGAGCATTATCGACGATTGCGAACTGGCCAAGCGAGTGAAGCAAATAGGCGGTAAGCCTTGGATCGGGTTGACCCACTCTGCCAAAAGCCAACGCCCATATCCCAGCTTGGGCAGCTTCTGGAATATGGTTGCCCGAACGGCGTTTACTCAGCTGCAATACTCTGCGCTTCTGCTGTTGCTAACGACTCTGCTTATGGTTTTCGTTTTCTGGTGTCCGGTCCTGGGCCTTGCCCATCGCTCGATGATAGTAAGAACGACCTCCTCGGTCGGGCTCGTTTCAATGTGGCTTGCTTACTTACCAGTGGTCCGATTTTATCGGCAGACTCCCTTTCTTGTGATCACGCTCCCGATTGTCGCCTCGCTTTACCTTTTGATGACTTGGTCCTCGGCCGTTCGCTATTGGCGCGGCCAGCGATCAATATGGAAAGGGCGAAGTTATGGGAGAGCGTAGGATCCCACAATCGTACTCGTCGTCGTTCTCGAAAGCGCTGGCCCGTTAACAAAACGTGTTGGTTTCTAACGCCTGGAGGGGAGCCGATTTGGACCGTAGCAATACTCCTTACATGTCGGTGCGAAAAGTCATTGCACGACTCAACGTCGTGTAGGAGGCGGCCCCCGGAAACGTCTCCGCGCGTGAACTACATGAGCGATGTTTGATCGTTCGGATCAAACGGAGACTCTAAAGGTTGTGGCGACATCAGGGTACGTTTGCGGGAGTCGCCTGCCAGCACATGGTTACTACTGCCAAACACACTGTCCCAAAAAAGTGGGTTCAAATTCGGACGCGCCAAAGCGACTCCCCTCCAAGCGCTGGATCAGATCGCGCATCATATAAACGTGCCCGCTCTTTCGAGGACGAGGACGATTACGAGTACGATGCTCTCTAAAGCTCCGAACTCGGAGGAGTCAGCAGAAAGGCGGAGCCGACGGCGATCGCGACCAAGGCGATGACACTGAGCATTCGGATCAGAAGCGACTTTGCTCGGGACGAAATTTTCGGGCGGTCCAAGCGTTGGCCGATCACGAGAGCCCAAGGAGCGATCCAAAGTAGAATCGCAGTGAGCCAAGGCAGTTGCGCGAAGAGGCAACCACTCAGAAGCAAGGAGCCAAAGATGAAAAGATAGACCAGCGGTAAAACTCTCCCCACGGTTGCGTTAAAGAAAAACGCGAGAACCGCGATCACTCCCAGTATTGCCCCCATCGAACCGCTGACTTGGCCTAGCACAGCCGATCCTCCCAAGAAAATGACGATTCCCCCGGCGCCCGCAGAAAAGGCAAGCCCGAGTGAGAGTTCGGCTCCAGAACAACGGTCTTCGATCAATTGTTGCAACAAGATGGTGCTGACAAACAACACAATCGTCACCGCGATGACCCAGACCAAGGCCGGTGTGTTCCCGGAAATTTGCGACCAAAAGAAAATGAGAGCCGTACCTAGCGAAAGGACCAGATTGGAAACTTGGCGCACTAGTCGGTTGCCTTGAAGACAACCGACTAAGGCAACCGCGCCGGCTAGATAGGGAATCCATTGACCGGACTCCCGAGGCGGCAAGGCAAAACCGCCAAAGGCAAGCAGGTAGGCCCAGATAATTCCTCCAGAGAAGATCAACCCAATGCCAATTGCGAGAAGCCTGGGATGTTTCCGGAAGACGGCAAACCACACCGCACTCGCAATCAGCACTGCCAAGGACGGCAAACCGACCCCTTGGAGAGACTGGATAACCATCTGATTCATATGGCCGGCTCTCTAGCAGCCCAAGTTCTTACTGCTTAATGCCTTCGACCGCGATGCGAAGCAATACTTCGTCGGTGACAGCAGGTAAGAAGGTTTTCACTTCGAAATCGCTTCTCTTCAAGGTGGCTGTTGCCTCCCAACCGGAACGAAACTCGCCTTTCGGGCCAGGTCCGCTCCCAATCGCTTGGACGTTCAAAGTCAAAGGTTTGGTAACACCACGGAGTGTGAAATCTCCGGTTACTTCGTACGTTTTATCGTCGACTTTCTTTACCGAGGTGCTCTTGAAGGTCGCGCTAGGGAACTGAGCGGCGTTGAAGAAATCGGGGCTCTTAATGTGTTTATCGCGGTCGGGAAAATTGGTGTCGACGCTGTCGGTTTTTATCTCGACGCTGACTGTATCCTTCGATGCGTCACTCTGATCGAGCGTAAAGGTACCACTAAAGGTATCGAATCGGCCGTAGATGTGACCGACCCCGAAATGTCCGATCTCAAATATGATTGCGGAATGGACTGGGTCGATCTTGAAGGTGTCCGCGGGGGCAAGCGTTGCCCCAGCGAAGGCGAGGAGACTCAATAGAATTGAGAGATGGTGCTTTTTCATCGTTTTGTTGAACTCAGCTCAATGGGTTTTGGGTTTGTCCTGGGGGATGAGGACGGTCTCAGGTGAAGGTAGTCAGACTAGAGACCGGAGAGAACGGATAGACAACCAAAAGGCAGGGAACTGATGCATTGTTTTGCAGACGATAGTTGCTTAAACAACGCATGTTGTCAAATCGGGCTTTTGGGCTCGATTCTGCCAGGTGTTTGGTGCGATCGAGGCCCTGGTAACAAACGACAGGAAAGTCTAGGGCCAGCGAGAACTTGCCGCGCGAACGAGCCTTGAAGGACGTTTTCAAACGGTGGCTATTTGGGCACATGCGGGTTCTAGATTAGCGTTTGACGCGGGGCGTTTTTTATGTTCCACTGCTGGTTCGCTTTTTCGAATGAAATTCTGGGGCAGCGAAAAAACTTTGAATCGTTTTCGGGTGCTGATGTGTATTACATTTGAAAGCTAGGCGACAAGAGTGCATTGCGACGAGCAACTGCGCTAGTGAGGCCATCGATGCCGGTCCGTTCGAAACATCGAGGCTTCAGATAAGTGCGAAAAAGAAGAAAGAAAACGTTGAACACCCGGCGGGGGTGCGTTGTCAAAGGACAGGTTATTCTTTAAGGAGGTTAAGCAATATCGTCGGCTAAAGGGGGGCGATATTTCTTTATTTAAAGGGTTGGCTACGAAATCATTGAACTAGTAAATCAAGTATGGCTGGCGAAGATTCAGATACTGGCATTAAGATTTATCTCCGGGAAATCGGGCAAATCCCGTTGCTCACTCCCCAAGAAGAAATCGAGCTCGCTGCCCGTATCAAAAAAGGAGACAGAGAAGCGCGGGCTCTGATGATCAAGGCGAATTTGCGACTTGTTGTTAAGATCGCCCATGATTACGCGAATTTGGGACTTCCGTTGTTGGACCTTATTTCCGAAGGAAATATCGGCCTGATGAAGGCCGTGGAACGTTTTGATCCCGCAAAGGGAGGTAAGCTTAGCACCTACGCTGCCTGGTGGATTAAGCAATCTATCAAGCGAGCGCTGGCAAATCAAAGTAAGACGATCCGGCTACCCGTTCATCTGGTCGATAAGATTTCCAAGATGCGACGAGTCTCGCTGCAAATGAGCGAGGAACTGGGCCGCGAACCGACCGACGAAGAGTTGGCTGAGGAAATCGGTATTTCGAGCGGTAAGGTGTCCCAGTTAAAGACGGTTTCAATTCGTCCAGCCTCACTGGATGCGCCTATCAGCGATGACGACTCCACCGAGTTTGGGGAAATCGTCGGTGACGAGGATGCACAGACTCCGTTCGAGCTCTTGCGAGACAAGAACTTGCGCGATGAGGTCAGTGAGCTCCTGGAAGTTTTAGACGACCGCGAACGGAAGATTATTTTCCAGCGATTCGGCCTCGATGGTGGAAAACCGAAGACCCTCGAGGAAGTTGGCAAGAAATTCGGGGTTACCCGGGAAAGAATTCGGCAGCTCCAAAATATCGCTTTGGCGAAATTGCGGCGGGCGTTAAGCAAGAAAGAAAAGCCGATCGAAATCCCGCAGGAGATCTTCGAGTTCAACTAATCGGAGAAAGATTTAAACGGGAGCGAAAGGGTAGCGGAGGAGCTTTCTCCGTTTATCTTTCCTGAAGTCTTTTATTAGGCCGGCCGGGATTTACCTGGCTGGCCTAATCGTTTTTGAGGCAAGAGCCTGGAGGGGAGCCGCTTTGGATCGTGCCCCGAAGGACCCGTGATATTTGTCTCGGCGCGTGCCCGGCCGCAGATCTCTTTAAACAGGCGGCTCCCGAGAACGTTTCAACGCGTCGCAGGAGTTCGGCGGGTTGAACGAACCAAGAATCCCTGAGCGGCATGATGGGACAAAACACTGTGTGCGGTAATTCGCGGGAGCCGCTTGTTTAACACCTTATCTGGCCTTCGTCTCCCCCGAAAGGATATCGCCGGGCCTCCTGGGCAAGATCAAAAGCGGCTCCCCCCAGGTGGACGCCGCTCGCCGGCTTTTTACAATTATCTAAATTGTCTGATACGTCGGCTTGACATACAACAGCTTGTCCATTAGCTGTCTCCTCCCATTCAATTTCAGCCGGAGCTACGCATGGCAGTCACTGAAGTTATTCTCAAAGAAAATATTCCTGGTCTCGGCGCCGAAGCCGACGTGGTCAAGGTACGCCGGGGATTCGCTCGCAACTTCCTGGTTCCTCAAGGTAAGGCCTACGAAGTGACCCCGGCCAACCTCAAGCGTCTGAACCTTTTAAAAGCCAAGCGGGCAGAGCGAGAAGCGCGTGAACTAAACGAAGCCGAAGAACTCGCTCGCAAGATCAATAAGGTTAAGCTCGACTTCACTCTGGAAACAGGTGAGACCGGAAAGGCCTTTGGCTCGGTCACAGCAAAAGACATTGAAGATAAGCTATTTGCAGAAGCCGATATCAAAATCGATCGCCATCGGATTCGGCTCGAGCGACCTATCAAAGAAAGCGGCGAGATCGAAGTGCCAATTCACCTGCACGCCGATGTTACCGCGGCTTTAAAAATCGAAGTTAAGGCCCAGACGCCTGCTCCGAAGGAACCAGAACCCGAAGCTAAGGACAGCAAGCTAAAGACCCGTAAGCGCACGAAGACGACTGCGAGTTAAGAATGCCGAAAGGTTCTCAAGGCTTGACCAAACCTCTTGAGAAGCCCTTGAGTGAACAGGGCGCGGCACGCAGGGACGGCGGGAAAAGTTATTCACAGATTCTTCACAGCGCATCCCCAAGCAAGGAAGCGCCACGGTCCCTGCCATTCAGCAGTGACGCTGAGAAAGGCGTGCTGTGCTCCATGTTGTTGTCCCCACGGGACGTTTGCGATCTTTGCGTCCTCCGTTTGCAGCCCCCGGCCTTCTACGCTCCTGCGCATCAGATCATTTACGAGTTGGTACTGGAGTTCACCGATAAAAGCAAGGCCATCGATTTTATCACCCTCAAGCAAACCTTACAGGACCGGGCACAGCTGGAAGAGGTCGGTGGTATTGAGTTCTTAAACGAACTCTATGGCTTTGTCCCGACGGCGGCGAACGCCGCTTACTACATCGATATCGTTCGGGAGAAGTACCTGCTCAGACGACTGATTCTGACCTGCGACGGCCTTAGCGGCCGGTCATACGAGGAGCAGGAAAATGTCGAGCCACTATTGGATGACGCCGAACGCGAGATTCTCCAAATCCGAGGCGATTATATCAGAGTCGATGTCGTCCCCACCAAAGAATTGGTGATTAAGGCCATCGAACAAATTGAGCATCTCTACGAGAATCGCGGGGCAGTGACCGGATTGCCGACTGGATTCATCGAACTGGACCGGATGACCAGCGGATTGCATCCAGCCGAAATGATCGTGATTGCTGCGCGGCCCAGCATGGGGAAAACCGCGTTTGCCATGAACGTCGCCGAGCATGTCTCTTTGGATGTTGGCAAGCCTGTTGGGGTTTTCAGCCTGGAGATGAGCAGCCAGCAACTCGTTCAACGGTTGTTGTGTTCGCGGGCTAAGGTTGATCTCCAGAAAGTCAGGAACGGGTTCCTTTCCGAACGTGACTTTCCCAGCTTGACGACCGCGGCATCGCATTTGGCAGGTGCGAATCTGTTCATCGACGATACCCCTGGTCTTTCCATCTCTGAGCTTCGAGCTAAGGCGCGCCGGTTAAAGGCAAATAACAAAATCGAGCTGCTGGTGATTGATTATCTTCAGCTGTTGCGGTCCACGACCCGACGCGCCCAAGACAATCGTCAGTTGGAAATCTCCGAGATCTCCGGCGGCATCAAAGCTTTGGCGAAAGAGCTCGAGATTCCCGTGATTGTGGTTGCGCAGTTAAACCGGCAACCTGACGCGCGAGCAAAGGGTGACGCCCCAGGCCGTCCACGTTTAAGCGATCTACGTGAGTCCGGATCCATCGAACAAGATGCTGACGTTGTGGGCTTGTTGGTACGGCCCGAATACTACGCAATCGATGAGGAGGAAAAAGAGCGGAGTGCCGGGGAGGCAGAACTCATCATCGCAAAACAACGAAACGGTCCGACCGGAGAGGTCCCCTTGACGTTCCGCAAGGAATACACTCGGTTCGAAAACCGCGCCAAAGAGCAGGCGGCGTAGGGTGTTTGGTGGGGTGAGGCCCCAACCTCAAAAATACTTCCACTGCAGGTCTGGCCGTAAGAGTCTGGCTCCCCGCTAGAGACCGGGCCGCTCGATCCCACCACAACTGCGCTCGGACAGAGAGAAGTTTCATTCAGAGATAGCCACACCCGGAATCGATTGCCTTTCCATCTCCTCCTTCACAGCGGGAGGTACTGGAAAAACCAGCGTGACCGAAGTCCCTTTCCCGAGTTCGCTTTCAATCGTTACCGAGCCGCCGTGTAAATCCACAATGGATTTCACAATCGCTAAGCCCAAACCTGTGCCTGCTGTCGCCGCGGCGCGCGAGGCATCCACTCGATAGAAACGATCAAACAGCCGGGGAAGATGTTCCGGCGCAATACCCACCCCATCATCTTTGATCAAAATTTTTACGGCGTCGTGTGCGGCAGCCACTTCGACAATGACGTTTCCGTCGCGAGGCGTGTGTTTGAGAGCATTGGAGACGACATTGCTGATCGCGCGCCGGAAAAGCGTGCTGTCCGCAAAGAGGCGGGCATCCCCAGAGAAACTCAGAGTAACTTCTGATTCTGTTGCTTGCAGCTCGTGAAACGAAAGGAGTTGGGCCAGTTCGTCCGCGACGCGGAACCAAGACTTTTGCAAAGATAGATCAGCGTTCTCTGCTCGAGCCAGAAACAGGAGGCTATCGATTAACTCAGCCAACCGATGATATTCCTCGAGACTCGAGGCTATCACATTCGCATACTCTTTTGAGGTCCGTTCCCGGTTCAAGGCGACCTCGGCTTCTCCCATCAGATTATTAATCGGAGTGCGAAGTTCATGGGCGATGTCGGCTGAGAATTGAGAGAGCCGCTGAAAAGAATCTTCCAGACGCTGAAGCATGGCATCAAACTCCGCAGCCAAGCCGGCCAGCTCGCGCGGCCAAGCCATAGACCCGACTCTTTCCGCCAAGTCGCTGGCTGTAATTCGATGCGCGGCCGCAGAGATGTCTTTGATTGGCCGGATTCCTTGTCGAGCCACATAGGTGCCGGCGACGGCTGATACTACCGATCCCCCGATCAAAACCATTAACAGTTTATCCCGGTAATCGTGCAGAAAATTTTGTTCGCTGGTGGTGTCAAGAGCGACCGTGTAGATGAAACGCTGCGGTGCACTCAGCACGGGATTCTCGGCGCCGCTGGTTATCCAGGCACTGCCTATCAGAAGTGTTCTTCCCGGCCCTGAGTGAACTTCTTCAGTCTCACCAATGGACCGACTCTCGGCTGCAGGCGACGGGCATCGAGATAATTCAGGAATCAAGTCTTGAGCACCCGGTGATTGAATGACCAGCGCCCCATTGTCCCGAAGCAGTCTGCTATAGTAAACACTCTGGCGTCGAGCTGTGCTCTCCCATTGCACCTCTTCCTCCAAAGCCTCTTGATCATTCGGCCGTTCCCGTAGGATTTCACGCATCACCGAAATTTTATCGGCCAGCGTATTTCGAGCATTGATCTCGAGACTTTGTTTCAAGGACCAAAAAAGAAATGCGCCGAACAAAGACAGAACCACGATAGTGATAACCGCATACGAGGCCGAAAGACGGAACACCATCGACCAGGAACGTCTCGGTCCAATCATCTCATTATCTGAATCACCAGAAGGACACAGAACGGTATAGCCGCAACCATTGTCTAGAAAATCTCACGCAAAGACGCAAAGGCGCAAAGGTTAAGAAAAACAGCCCGATCCATCGCCTCGAGGTCGAAAACGGTCGCCCTGCATGGTCATAACCTTTGCGTCTTTGCGTCTTTGCGTGAGTTTATTCTTCGTTTCCTCCCTCAGCGTTCTCCCAGCACATAGCCGACGCCGTACACTGAATGAATTAGAGGTTTGTCGAATGGGTAGTCGATTTTCCGGCGCAATCGCCGAACGGCTACATCAACAACATTGGAATCGCTGGGAGAGTCCATGTTCCACACTTCCTTTGCAATTAGCTTGCGTCCAACTACTTCGTTCGGTGTCCGTGCCAGCAAGAGCAAAAGCGCGAACTCCTTTGGAGTAAGGTCAATAGGTTGGTTACGACGAACCACCCTGTGCCGAATCAGGTCCAATTCCAGGTCCGCGATCCGGAGACTAGTCGGAGTTGTATCCCGACCCCGCCGAAGGACCGTCCTGATCCGCGCCATTAACTCTGAAAACGCGAATGGCTTTACCAAGTAATCGTCAGCGCCCAGATCCAGACCTCTGATCCTTTCGCCCAAACTGTCGCGTGCTGTCAGAAAGATTACCGGCGTCGGTATGCCGTTGGCGCGCATCTGCCGAATGATACTCCAGCCGTCGATCCCGGGAAGTAGAACATCCAAAAGGACGATGTCGTAGCGCTTTTCGTGCAAAAATCCCCAAGCGACCTTGCCGTCGTTTGCAATATCAACAGCCCATCCGTTCTCGGACAGTCCATTAGAAAGGAAAGTTGCGGCTTTCGATTCGTCTTCAACCACGAGGGCCTGCATACCATCCATGCGCTAGTAAAAGGAAATAGCAGAAGCACCGCAGGTTGTAAAACAGGGCAACCGAAGACTTGCTTATTTTAGCCGGGAACAGGGAGACAAAAGCATCTCCAACTAAAGCTGACACACCTGTCATCTTTCCGAGCAGGTACGAACCTTTGTGACCGAAAAGTAACACATGTTCGCAGAACGCTCGGACCGATTCGGCTTAGTTCATTTCCGCAGGCAATTGTCGCTCTCCAACCACTAACACTGGTCCGCCGACCGCTGCTTGTATCCCCTTAATCGGAAATAATATGGCTGCTAAATTCAGGACTGGGCTCTCCCGCGCCGCCCTTATAGGCGCAATGTCGCTTTCATCACTTGCGATGATCGCGTCCTCCAATGTCCTTGCAAAACCCGGGACATTTCTACCATCGGGACTATACGTCACGCCAACGGCCGTGCCGAACGCGAGTTACCTGGCGCTTAACCCAGGCTTGCCCGGCGACCTCAGCAATTTTATTGCAGGCGGCGCAGTGAGTACAGCGTTAAGTCCAGATGGAAAGACGCTGGCCGTTTTAACCTGTGGTTATAACAGTTGGACCGGGCCGAGCGGGTCGATCGACAACGAATACATCTTCATCTTCGATGTAAGCAGTGGCGCCCCTGTGCAAAAACAGGTGCTCACGATGCCTTCCACGTACGTCGGAATTATTTTCTCACCGGACGGCACAACGCTCTATGTTGGCGGAGGTTCGGACGACTCGATTCATTGGTTCACACAGAAAGGCGGAGAATGGACTGAATCGCCAACGTCGATTTCGTTGGGTTACACAACCGCCAACGACCTTTTCCCGGGAGACTATCCACCGATGACCGGTGGGTTAGCCATCACCGCTGACGGATCGACGATGGTCGTTGCCAATTTCAGCAACGATTCCGTCTCGTTCATCAACTTAGGTACCAAGGCCCTGATCGGCAATTTTGACCTGCGACCTGGCATCATCAACCCAAGCCAAAGCGGAGTACCGGGTGGTGAGTATCCTTTTTGGGTCAGCATAAAAGGAACCACCGCCTATGTTTCCTGCTCGCGTGACCGCGAGATTGATGTGGTAGATTTCACCACCCCAACATCACCAAAACTGACAACCCGAATCAAGGTTGCCGGTAATCCGTTGAAAACCACACTGGATAGCACGCAGAGCTATCTCTACGTGGCAGAGGATAACAGTGATTTGGTTGAGATTGTCAGTACCAAAACGAACACCCTTTTTCAGAGCATAGTCGCTAGCGGGCCGACCACAGCAACGTTTGCTGACGCTCTCAAATATAAAGGCAGCGCGCCGGTTAGCCCCGCGATTTCGCCTGACGGCTCGACGCTTTATGTCACACTGGGTGGAACCAACGCAGTATCGGTGATTACCGGCATCCCGTCCCATCCCGTGGTCGCTGGTTTGATCCCGACCGGATATCAGCCCGACGCCATCACGTTGAGCAAAGACGGCACGTGGGCCTATGTCGCCGATGCCAAGGGTGTGACCGGACCAAATCCAGGTGAGACCTACAACAACGGTAAACCAAACAGCTATGTTTATCAGCTGCAGAAATCGTATCTGCATAGCTTCCCGATTCCTAGTTCCAGCACCTTGGCTACGCTGACGGCACAAGTCGCGAAGAATAACTTCTACGGATCCAAGTTAACGCCGGCTGAGCAAAGCGAACTCGCGTTCCTGCAAGCGCACATCAAACATGTCATCTATTTGGTGAAGGAGAACCGGACCTATGACCAGATTCTCGGTGACCTCCCGATCGGCAATGGTGACCCCAGCTTGGTTGATTTCGGTTCAGCCATTACGCCGAACTATCACGCTATCGCGCAGCAGTTCGTCGACCTGGATAACTTCTATAACAGCGCTGACGTTAGCGGCGATGGCCACGCCTGGAGTTTTGCTGGTCGTGAGAACATTCTGACCTTCATCAACATCCCGGGTAACTACAGCGGTCGGGGACAGCCGTACGATACGGAAGGTCAAAACCGCGACATCAACATGGGCTTTGCCACCTCGGCCGAGCGCCAGTCCTATCTTCCGGAAAGCCCTTCAGATCCAAATATTCTTCCGGGCACACTTGATGTTGGCGCCGTGGACGGACCTGAGGCTGGAGAAGAGCAGCAGGGTTATATTTGGGACGTCGTACGCCGAGCAGGATTGACTTTCCGTAACTACGGTTATCATTGCGACCAGGCCGAGTATTCAGCGACTCCGCCTACGCCGCTTTTGCTAAATCCACGAGCGGCCCACGTCCGGGTAGCTTTCCCCTCTAGGACCACCCTGATGGCGACGACCGATCCATACTTCCGCAGCTTCGATAATAACTTCCCCGATTTCTATCGGGAAAAAGAATGGGAGTTTGAGTTTGATAAATACGTCAAGCACAAGAATCTGCCGGCCTTATCCATGGTGCGCTTAATGCACGACCATATGGGCAGCTTTGGCACCGCTATCGAAGGGGTTAATACTCCTGAAATTCAACAGGCTGACAACGACTACTCAGTCGCGAAGTTGATCGAAAAAGTTGCCAAGAGCCCTTACGCTTCGTCCACGCTGATCTGCATCCTCGAAGATGATTCTCAGAATGGTGCGGACCACGTCGATGAACATCGGTCGACGGGCTACCTCGTCGGTGCGTACGTCAAGCAAGGGGCGGTGATCTCGACTGCCTATACCACCCAAAACATGCTGGCCACTATCGAAGCGGTTCTCAGCCTCGACCATGAGGACATTCTGACCGCTTCGGAGGCGCCGATGCTCGATTGCTTCGACATCAATCAAGGTCACTGGACCTTCAAAGCGGTCCCGTCATCCTACCTCTACAACACCCAGTTGCCATTGCCGCCGCGCACCGCGAAGGCTGGTCCAGTTCCGAAGCCGACTCACGATGCTCAGTACTGGGCAGAGGTCACAAAGGGATTCGACTTCACCCGGGAAGACAACCTGAAAGATCCGAATAAGTTCAACCGGATCATTTGGGAAGGTCTGCACGGCAAGAGCGTTCCTTATCCGGTGGTTCGAAGCGGGCTCGATCTGCGCCAGAACCGGAGCGAGTTGCTGAAAAAAGCGGGCATTGTCTCGGATCAAACGTCCAAGAACTAAGCTAGCAGTTCAGTACGCATAAATTTGCAATGCAGGGCGGTTTCGGCCGTCCTGCATTTTTTGCGTATGACTGTAGAGAAACGATGAAGGAAGCGAGGAGCGACGATAGCCTTCCTTCGTCCTCGAAGGTCTGGTGGGGCGAGGCTCCGAAAACGTAACAAGCCACCGATATGTTTGCGGTTAGTAGCTGGTCCAGCCGAATCGGTTAAGCAGCATGGCCGAGCCGGGGGCGGGAACGGCAAGCAGGATAGACTTAATTTTTCCTCCGAGGCTGGCTTGGCTTCTGCCCCGCGGAACAAAGGCTCTATTCAAGTTTACGAGACGAAAACCCACCCAACCCCCAGCTCGGCCATGTTGCTTCACGTATTAGCCAAGCCGACCGCCGAAATAAAATATGCCGGCGGTTGGTTGCATCTTGGAGCCTTGCCCCACCAAGGCACTCGAGGAACGAGGACGAGGACGAAGGACCGCCATCGAGCATCTCTTACCTCCGGATTTATTGCTCGTGGCTCCTACCTTCAACGAGCCTGCGCTCGTCAATAGAAACTTTTGTTGTATTTTTGTCATTCCCCACCCACTATATGTTGTGGTCTCAGGTGACCGGTTTATATGCGCTGTCCGAAGTGCGGCAATCTGGAAGACAAAGTAATCGATTCTCGCTCCGCTAAGTCCGGAGCTGCCATTCGCCGCCGCCGGGAATGTCTGGCCTGCCAACACCGCTTCACTACCTACGAAGAAATAGAGAGAAGAGACTTGCGAGTTACAAAAAGAGACGGCCGCACGGAACCATTTGATCGGCAGAAACTGCTAAGTGGAATGATCAAAGCCTGCGAGAAGCGCCCAGTCAACTACGACGCTCTCGAGCGCGCAGCAGAAGAGGTCATTCACGAACTAGAGCAAAATTTCGACCACGAGGTTCCTAGCAAGGAAATCGGGGTTCGGGTTATGGAACGGCTGCACTCGCTGGACGAAGTCGCCTATATCCGTTACGCCTCGGTTTACCGCCAATTCCAAGACATCGGCGAATTTATTAACGAGATCGAATCACTCGGCAAAAAATCAAAACGTAACGCTCAGCAACCTGAGCTTTTCATACCGTGATCGCACTCCGCGACTCAATACCCGTACTTCGGCTGGACGACGGATCAATCGAGATAATCCGCCGTGATTGGTTGTGTGGATGTTTAAGCAGGGCCGCTGTAAAGGCCGGCTACACACAGTGGTGGCTTGCGGAACATGTTACCGAAAGCATTCTCTGTTTTCTCAGATGTTGCTACGATCAGCCTGCTATCACCATGCCTGAACTAAACGAGGTGATCCGCTCGGCCTTGCAAGCGATCGGTCACGGGGAGATCGCGCTAAAATACGAGACCCTCGAGCCTCCATGCGTGATCTCGCTACCCGATTTGGCGACGGAAGCCGGTCCTGGCTACGAACTGGCGTTCTTCCAACTTCTAAAAGAAAGAATGCAGCCAATCCTTTCGCGACGAGCACCAAACATTAATGTCTTGGGCCTGCAAAACTGTGTCCGCTTTCTTCAATCGGTAAAAACGTGGAGTCGCGGTTGTTCCGAGCTGCGAACAGAAATCGTCGATTTTCTGCGCGCGCAGCTTGAAAAGGATAAATCTGAGGTCCTGTTAACGATCAGATGACCTTATTCGAAAAAGTCGTTGCTCGAGAAATCCCGGCGAAGATCGTCTTCGAAGATGACGAGATTTTGGCGTTCCACGATATCAATCCACAAGCGCCGGTTCACGTATTGGTGGTTCCGAAAAGAGTAATCCCACGAATTGCGGAAGCCCAACCGAGTGACGGCGCGTTGCTCGGCCGCCTCTTATTAACCGGGAAGCAAATTGCTGCAGATCTCGGCCTCAGCGAAACCGGTTTCAGATTGGTCATCAATAGCGGTCGGAACGGCGGAGAGACCGTTCCGCATCTCCACCTCCATGTATTAGGCGGCCGCCCCATGAACTGGCCGCCGGGGTAGCAAGCGTTTGGCGTTTGGCGTTCGGCGTTCGACGTTTGGGGGGTTCCGCTCGCAGCTTTAGTCGACGCTCCATGAGCCGACCATAAGTCCTATCAGTCCAATAGGTCCCATCAGTTCACAGCGTCGTAGTGAAGATAGCGCCAAACGTCAGGCTACCTTAGCGTCGACTCCATCCAAAACCAAATAGGACGGTAGATTCGAGGAAAAACCTGCCAAGCGACCAAAAGCCCAAGCATCGCCAGACCGCCGCGGGCAATCCTTTGGTAAGCTAGGGCAGCGCTTCCAGGGAGGACTAAGAGCGGCAACGCACTGCCATCCAACGGAGGTACCGGAAGCAAATTGAAAACTCCTAGGAGCAGATTCAAGGAAAACCCTAAGCTCAGGAGGACCGCTGCCAAATGCGGTAGGCCTGATTGTACCGCGACCACCGTTTCCGAAAAGAGTCCTGTATCGCCGGGGGCAAAAATGCCAGCGGACAATCCAAACTTGAGTCCACACCAACACACGAATGAAATAACAAAGTTCGCGGCCGGTCCAGCCAATGCCATCACCGCTGCCCGGCGCGGATATTGGGCCGCCCAGGCTGCGTTGTAAGGAGCGCTAGCCCAACCGATCATCCAGCCCGACGCCAGGTAGGAAATAATCGGCAAAAGCAACATGCCAAATGGCTCTCGGCGGATGTGCGGAATAGGATCAAGGGTGACCTGTCCCCCCAAATACGCCGTTGGATCGCCGAGCACTTTCGCAGTGTAGGCGTGAGATGCTTCGTGTGCGCTCATCGAGAGCAAGAACACGACAAGCCAACAGCCAAAATCGAAAAGCGAGAAAGAAGATAACATAATTCAAAAGTAGTTATCCAAAGGTAATCGCTGCCCAGAAGGGCGCCCTGGTTTTCCGCCAACACGCGCTACCTTTAGATGAGCACTAATACTCAGTCTTGGCTTGGAGGTCTTCTTAGAAAAGGGTCCGACGGAGCCGTATCAGATAGAGACTCCGGCTTGGGTTTCCTGAACTTTCGATAGAGTCTCACAAAAAAGCCTCCAGCCGCGATCGCAGCAAGAATGATGAACTTCTTGCCCGCAAATATCAGTGCGATCAATCCCTTGAAGAGCCCGGCTTTGGCTGCCACACCACCCAGAACCAGCGCAGCCAAACCGTAGGCGGCAACCTTATCGTTACCTTGCTGGTAATCTGCGTAACGATTACCGGGCAGAAAATTGACCATCGAAATGATTTCCGGCATCCGCTCCTGGATTTCGGTCAATTGACTCATTGAGGCGACCGCATTGATCGCAAGCACCCCCTTCCTGCCCAAGACACGTACGTCGTAGTTAAGCGTGTGAACAGACCCGCTGCCGAAATCGAACTCCTTAGCCCAGTAGAGCTTGTGCGTCTGTTGATCGTATCGAGGAGCCGCTGCCCAGCCCACTAGCTCTACCTTAGAAAAATTTTGTTTAACCCGCGTTTCGTTCTCTTGCTGGACCGCCTCCTGCATCTGCTTCAACAGATCGTCGTAATTGATCTTTGCTGCGTCATCGTCCTTGACGTAGCCGTCCGGTTTATAGGTAAGGACGACGGCCCAGCCATCGGCCTGAGCCGGCTCAACGTCAGCGGGGAAAATCATGCCCAAAGTGTCTCCCCGGGAGGGCGGATTGCCCCAGATATCGATGATAACCTTGCGCGCGTCCTCAGGCCCGAGATACCGGTAACTAGAAGCGAGATTGACCTCGGCCAAGTTGTTGCCTAGAACAACGCGGCCGGTAGTCCACTTGAGTCCCGCCTCGATCTTCTCGATCTCCTGTGCCCGGCTCGCCTCTTGAGAGAAAGACGACTGACATGCCCACGCCAGGCTTAGCCAGAGAAAGAACAGTTTCATTTTCATAAGATCGGATAAACGACGGTCCTCCACAATTGAGTGATAGATCTCTACCAGACCCGGCGAGGTTAAACGAGTTCAAGCACCGAAGTCTATCAAGATCCAGGCAACACTGGGGGCTCAACAAAAGCGCGTCGGCCCCACTTGTGTTTGGCCGAGACTTGATTAAATAAACAATCGCGGCAATGGAGTTTGCCTGCCGATATCTCGGCCAACCGCCCTTCGGGCTGATGACTCCTACCAAAGAAATAGATTTGGCCAGGTAGTTTAATCAGACACGCCATATTCACGGCGGCGTGTTGTTGAGTCCGAAATAAGTTGGAATGAGAAAATACAGTCTGGTGGCGTTAGGGGGCGGACTAGGATCCGTCTTACGATTTGGCATTACTCAATGGATGGCTCCCCTGCCTGTATGGCCGTTTGCCGCCGTTCTTTTCATTAATATCAGCGGCTGTTTTCTTATCTCATTCTTGAATTTTCTCTCCGATCCGGCGGGAGAAATTTATCTGGGTCCGAACAGCCGGGTTTTCTTGCTGGTGGGAATCTGCGGTGGCTACACCACATTCAGCACGTTCAGTTTGATCTCGTTCAACGCCGCCCGACACGGCGCGTTCTTGGAGCTTTGTTTGAATATCGGGTTGTCTCATCTCCTGTGTCTTCTGGCTGTATGGTTAGGAGCAACGGTAGCAGCCCCTTTCCCGCGGATGGTCGTGCGTTTGATCCGATGGTTGCGGAACCTAGAGGTGTAGATCGCGATGTTAGCAACGGTTCTTGTTTTTATTGGAGGCATGCTAGGAAGTGTCTGGCGTTTCTGGTTATCCGGTCTGATCGCCCGGCGCTTCGGCGAAATATTTCCTTTCGGAACGTTTACGGTTAATATCACCGCCTCCATTTTGCTCGGCTTGGTCTCCGGGTTTCTTGCTCACCTGGCCGATCGGCAACTGGCAACCGCTCTACAACAACTCGTGGCGGTCGGTGTTTGTGGTGGGCTTAGCACGTTTTCCTCTTTCAGTTTGCAAACCTGGAACCTCCTACTGGAGCGAAGATGGCTGGTCGCAATTCTTAATATGTTGGTTTCGACCGCTCTCTGTTATGCAGGTGTTGTGCTAGGCTGGCAAATCACCGGATCGTAATATGGAGCTTCCCAGAGACGCGGTTCTGCTTAGGATTTTTATTGGGGAACATGACCTCTTTGAGGGCGAACCACTGTTCAAGGTGATCGTGCTGAGAGCTCGTGAACAGCATTTAGCAGGAGCGACCGTATTCCGCGGACCGATGGGATTCGGAAAATCCAGCCACGTCGACAAGAATGCCGCTCTACGCTTGTCGTTCGATGCTCCGATCGTGATCGAGATGGTTGATACCGAGGAAAACATCCGGAGCTTTTTGCCGACCGTTGAAAACACTATAGGCCCGGGCTTAGTAACCATGGAGCGCGTTGATGCGATTTTCTACAAAGGGAAGGACGATCAAGCCTGATACCGAATGATTTCCGCTCGCTCGGTCGTGATCAATCCATTGCGCATCATCTTTTTGAGCTCAGGTAAAAAAGCTTCGATTTTTTCGGGCGTGTCCACGATTTCCAAGACCATAGGAAGATCGAAGGAAAGCCTGAGGATGCTTGCGTTATGCAGTTGATTGGACCGGCCAAATCCCATTCGTCCGCGAAGTAACGTCGCTCCAGCCAGGCGAAGTTCACGGGCTCTTAGTACAATCACCTTGTAAAGTGGCCGATGATTGTATTCGTCCCCTTCTCCTAAAAAGATCCGAAGCAGCATGCATTCCTGCGGTAAATCGCGGCTCGGAGAAACGTTAGTTCCCGATGATGACTTGCCAGTTTCGGGATTGGTTGCCATACCGAGATCGGGGCTGGGTATCTGTGGGAACTGAGTTAGCTTAAACGCTTATGCCGAGGGTTCAAGCGTCACGGTCATGAATACACCTAACGATTATTTAGCTGCTGGCTCCGATCAAAGCCAGAAACACGAGTCAATGCCTGTTGCTAACAGGCCCGGTATTGGAATTATCGAGCAAACCCATGGGTACCTTGCCTTAGAACCATGAACGCTTGGGGGAGACTTTACCGAACCAGGGTTAGTTGTAGGAACCAACCCAGCCTTTCCTCTGAGTCTGCAGCTCAACAAAGTGAAGCCTAACCCGGCGGGGGTTAACGCACCGGCCCCATCACTTAACTACGTGCGCTTTTTCCATCGTGACTAAACCGCTAGACATCATCTGATCGAGGATAGGCAGGAATGCTTCGATTTTGTCTGCTCGATCCACAATCTCGACCACAACCGGTAGATCGGACGAGAGAATGAGCGGACTACTGTGATGCAGACGGCTGGATTTACCGAAGCCAAGGATGCCATGCAAAACCGTAGCGCCGGCTAGATGGGCCTCACGGGCCTTCAGGACAATGGCCTCGAATAATGGAAGACGCTGATAATGGTGGTTTTCGCCGGTAAAAATTCGCAGCAGGACGGAGTCTTCCGGAGGGGGCATCTGGGGGAGACGGTAGGCGCAGGACGGACGGCGTTCAAGAGCGGACCTTGTCGGCTGCAACGGAGGGGACTTATGGGACACATGCGACTAATGAGTGGCCGGCTCAGTCGTTTGAGTGATAGGTGCTAACGCGCGTCTACGTTTTTGCGAGGGCCAGCCAGGCGCTGCTGGATACGGACTTGTGCCATGCGCTCTCTGATACCGCCCTCGTTGATAAAATCGCGCTCCAGGCGACGGATCTGCCGGTCGAGGAGATAGTTGGCTTGGTGGATGAGGCAGATGGCGATGTTCGCCACTACTTCGGCGGGACGTGTCTCACAGAATTCTCTGAAATCGTCGTATGTCGGCTGAGGTGTGGCCGCAAGTCGACGCACGAACGAGGCTTCTCGACTGTTCTTCTCCCATAGCCGATGTCTCCGCGCTC
>JAFAZK010000342.1 GCA_019239825.1 Verrucomicrobiota bacterium
CGCTTCCCAAGGCTTCAGTGTTTCAGTTGCCCTCCCACTGCTTGGCCTGCTTCATGTCCGATAACTCTTTACATGGCTAATTCCTTTCAATCAGCGAGTCTCACTAGGCTTTGCTTGGCGCTCCAGAAGCAAACAAAGGTGAACCCGCAATTTATTATGGAGATGCGGCGAGCACAGGAATTATTAGACTGTTCCTCTTCGCTTTAGATTTTTTGTGCTTTTTGTGCCTTTTTTGCGGCTATTTCTCCTCGTCTTTCTTCGTGGCTCCGCGAGGCGTTTCACACCTCCTCTTAACCTTTGCGTCTTTGCGCCTTTGCGTGAGATTTTTCCGTTCGTTCCTCGCGTACGGGGATCCTCGGCAAGTCCACGCCGTTCGGCCGCTCCTTGCGAAAGTCCTTTTCAGGGTCTGAGGACGCAACCTGTCTACTGCGGTTCCCCTCCGTTCGGGGTGGCGCGTGCGCGTTAACTGCTAGCACGGAGATGCCTCGCTCAAAACTTCCTTCCCTTGAAGACAACAAATCCGGCAGCTGAGACAAATAGCGGCGGGTGGTGGGTAGCGGATTCTAATATCTCGCGGTGAGACGGGCAGTCATCCAACCGGGTGAATGCCATAAATGAGCAAAGGGAGTAACACTGATGAAGCTAGGGTTTATTTGTCCTAACGTATCCGGCCACCTCAACCCGATGACGGCGCTGGCCCGCGCACTCCAGGCGCGCAACCATGAGGTTGTATTCCTGTATTCGTCTTCCGCCCGCGGTCTACCGTCTGTTCCCGGACCGGAAGACGATCACATGCAGGAATTGGTACGCGACGTGAGCACCTTGCAAGGAGATGACGTCCTTAAGGGGGCTGTCCGCCGACTTCTTGCTCAAACTGAGAGCATACTAAAGTCCTTACCAGCTATGGTGCGGGAGAACCAGGTGGATGCGCTCATACTCGACGTAGTTCAGAGATACGTAGAGTTGGGCGCGATGAAACTGGACATTCCGTACATACATGTTTCGGCTGCGCTGCACGTCGACTACTCTGGCTATACGCCTCCCCCTTATCGCGGTTGGCCTTATGAGACTACTCCTCAAGCCATCGCAAGAAACCGAGAAACGATCGCGCAAATAACGGAGCTTATCGGACAAGCTAACAGCCAAGTTCGCGCCTACGCCGAGCGCGCCGGTTTGGAAGTGAATTGGGCTGACCTCTCTTCTACGGTCTCCAAACTTGCGTGGATTAGCCAGGTTCCCGCAGTTTTCGATTTTGAAAGTTCTCATTGGCCTTCGCAATTTCATCACACCGGTCCATTCCATGACGGCCAGGGTCGGGACCAACTAGATTTCCCTTGGGAACGATTGACCGGGGAACCAATCGTCTACGCTTCGATGGGCACTATCGTAAATGGCAGAGTTGACGTCTTCCGCACTTTTGTCGCAGCTCTAGCTAAACATCGGGATGTACAGCTGGTGCTTTCGATCGGTGATCAGATCGACCCGGACCAGATCGGACCCGCTCCCAGCAATGCGATTATTGTCAGGCAGGCGCCACAATTGGAGCTACTCAAGAAAGCCTCGGTTTGTATTACCCATGCAGGGTTAAACACCGTCTTAGAATCGCTGGCTCAAGGTGTCCCGCAAGTGGCGATTCCAGTGGGCTTTGATCAACCCGGCGTAGCTGCGAGAATCGCGTACCGGCAAACTGGTGTAGTCACCTCTCTAGACAAATTGACCGTCAGTCACCTCTCAACCCTCATAACGGAAGTACTGACTAGCTCGATCTATCGAGATAACGCACGCAAACTCCAGAAAGCAATCGCTGCAGCAAACGGGCTTTCTGTTGCTGCCGATCGGATCGAGCAGGCTCTGGGAGTTAGCAAGCATGCCGGGATAAGCGGTGCAGAGGATTGATCAATGAGATGGGCTTTTTGCCCTTTTTTTAAGTCCCGTACGTTTTGACCCGACTGGAAAGGCGGCATAACGCTAGGTCAGATTCCTGACATTCTTTTCGAATCTCCGGACCGCCGGCAAACCCGGCGATCACGGCGCACCCCCCACCCCCTCTCCTAGCTCCTGACGAGCGTGAAGCGAGTCGGGTCCCTCGTTGACGGATGCCGCGGAGTCATTTAGAGTCGCCACCCGATTAGCTGGCGGCTTGCCTTGGTGAGGCGGGCAACCGATAACCCCTAAACACCGGACGGACGGTAACTGACGGAATATGGAGAGCTTCGCTTGGGCCAGCGGATGGGTTGCAGTTCTGGTCTCGGTCGCCGCAGCGGTGTTACTGCCCATCATCACCATGGGAATCACCGCATTCTGTTTACCTCGCCCGAGGATCAAAAATCCAGATGGGCATTGGGCCGAGCGCGCCAGATCTCTCTTTCCGTTCAAGGCAGTTAGGATCTATTCGTTGAGTGTCCTGCCGGTTATTTATGCGATCGGAGGCAACTTGTATCCGCCCTCAATCCTGCCGATTCCCAGGTGGACGTTTTGTTCGCTGATCTTCCTAGTCACCTTTGTTTCAACGAACTGGGTTATCTGGCGCTTCGGGCGGCGCTATCAGCTCAAGGCGGAGTCGTTCTGGCAACGTATGAGCAAGACTTCGGCCCACGCTTTGCTTTACGTACTGTACATTCTTTTCGCGATCACGGCGGTCGCTCTCCCTGACCATTGGAACTGGCGGTGCGCCATCGTTCTGATTGCCGGTCTCGGCGTTTACTTCTGGCTGCAGTTTGATGGTGTCCTCCGGATCGGGCGGTGGTTGGGTTTCTTTCGACCCGCTGATTCCGAGTTGTCCGAGATGGTGCGCGAAGTGGCCCATCATTGGCAACGTCCAGCACCCAGTGTCTGGCTGTATTTCTTGGGGAGCGCAAACGCGTTCGCTATGCCCTTTACTAATGCCATTTTGGTTACCGAGAAAGCGCGCGCGCTGTTCAGCCCGGACGAAATGAAAGCGATGCTGGCACATGAGTTAGCTCACCTGCTCGAGGATAAAATTACCCGGCTGATCCGCCTTTTTACCCCGCTCCTTTATATTCCTCTGATGAAGGTGCTTTTAGTATTCCTTGAGAACCCGGAAAGCGGTTTGCCGCTTTTGGCCTTGTGTCCGGTAATCATGGGAGGCTTCAGACTCCTTAGCGGCCGAAGACGGCGGATGGAAGTCAGAGCCGATGTTTTTGGGAGCTCGGTGTATGAGGACAAGAGCATTTATGCCCGGGCTCTGGCAAAGTTATACCAAGCGAATGACATGCCGGCCGTCATGCCAAAAAAACGCCTGCCGCATCCTCATCTTTATGATCGCATGGTGGTAGCGGGCCTAACCCCCGACTTTCCCCGGCCAGACCGTCCTGCCCGGTGGGGTAACTGGGTGGGATTTTTAATCGTCGCCGCGAATTTGGCCGGTTTTCTGAGCATAGAGTTTTTCGTCCTCGACCTTCTCACCTGACGAGCGCCTGCTCGCCCCTCCCGACTACGAGCAGACGATTGTCCGACAAAATGACAATCGTGACAGGATGGGGTCCGTCCTATTTACCACTCGCGCAGATATCCACGGTGCTAGTAAGTAGTATCTCAGCTCGTAACGCCTTGAATATTCATTGGTTACAACTTGCTATCAATCACTAACTCACACGGGCTCAAGGCCTTTTAGGGCAGCGACGGGTGACGAATTTGTTACAGGGCTCTGCTTGTAGCGGTATTACGGCAAATGCAAATAAGCGGCCTCTATGTATCGTCCTTCTCTAACGAAAGGAATCGTTACTGCCCTCCTCCAGGGTGTCGCCGGCGCAGCTGCTTTAGCAGCCGCTGTACCGACGTTGGCTACTCCTTCCCTCCCGTACCCCACATACAGTGTTGGTCCGCAGGCGGATGGATCAATCGTGATGTCGACGAACCAGACAATCACGCCCGCGGGAACGCTGGTAAAATTGGGTACACCGACGCGCGGTAAAGCGATCGCGTTGAACCCGAATGCCAGCGCTCACAACGCGGCCGTGCTTGAGATGGGGGCCTCCTCCTCCGTCCAGATCATCGACCTCATCAGCGGTCAAATACTGCAAAGCTTCTCGCCCACAGGCGACAGCAGCGGTTCGTTCCTCGGAATTGCTTACTCGGCCGATGGCACCAAGTTGTTATTCAGCCAAGATAGCAGTCATGTCACTGTCGCAAACGTCGATCCGACGACCGGGTTGTTGAGCGGCGGCACGCAAATCGCCTTGCCGTCACCACAAAACATTGGCAATGCCTACCCTGGCGGGATTGCGATCTCGGCGGACGGTACGACCGCTTACGTTGCGCTGAATGCGAACAACACGCTTGGCGTGATCGACCTGACCAAGGCTCAACCAAAACTGGTTAGACAAATCAAAGTCGGTAACGTTCCAAACAGCATCGTGCTGTCCGGCAACCGCGCCTATGTCAGTAACGAAGGCGGACGCGTCGCCAAGGCCGGCGACTTCACCGATCTGTCCGACGGTACGCCGATCGTTTCTGATCCGACAACCGACAGTGCCAGCACCGGCACGGTTTCGGTGGTGAATCTCGAGACGCTTAAAGTGGAACGCAACATCAAAGTGGGCCTGCATCCCACCGGCATGACGCTGGTCAATGGCCTCCTCTATGTTGCCAATACTTACAGCGATACCGTCTCGGCAGTCGACACTACCACCGACAAAGTGGTGCGCACGATCAGTGTGGGTATTCCGTTGCCCGACACCTTCGGCGCGGAGCCGACCAGCGTCGCCGTCAACGGCAGCACGCTGTATGTCACTCTCTTTACGGTGAACTCGGTTGCTGTGGTGGACCTGTCCGACCCCAAAAAGAACAACGTGTTAGGCTATATCCCTACCGCGTCAACTCCCAGCACGATCGCGTTTGACCAAGCCCGTAACCAGCTCGTTGTTTCCAACAACAAGGGTATCGGTACCGACAGCATCACAGTCACGAACGAATACAACGATACCGCTTACAATTCGCACCCGGATACCGGCACGGTGAATTTCATCCCGGTACCGAGCGTAACCCAATTGGCCGATTATACCGCGCAAGTTTGGCAGAATAATCACTGGGACCTGACTCAGAACGTCCAGGTAGGTAAGAAATATGTTAACCCGCACGCGACTCCAGTCGCTATTCCGGAACACATCGGTGAACCCTCTCTGATCAAACACGTGTTTCTGATCGTCAAAGAAAACCGTACCTACGATCAATTGTTCGGTGATGTGACCACCGCCAATGGCAATGCCTCGCTTGCAGTGTTCGGGCCGTACACACCGAATCAGCATGCGTTCCTCCAGCGGTTCGCAACACTCGATAACGTTTATGCTCCTTCCCGACAGTCGGCGGACGGGCATCCCTGGATCGTTTGCGGTATCTCCGACTATGCCGACGAAAGTCAGTCTCCGGATTGGATTCGCAGCTATCCAGGCGGCAACGGGTATGACGAAATGATCAATACCCCGCGGGGCTTCTTGTGGGATGCAGCGACGGCGCAAGGGTTAAGCGTCAAACTGTATGGCGAATGGAGCGGCTCACAAAACGTCAATGGTAACTACACCTGGTCGGATTGGTACGCCTACTCGCAGTACTTGGAAGGCAAGACCACGACGAACCCAACCACGATCACCCCGACCACTGACACTGAGACCAGCACAGTGCCGTCGGTGATCGCGATCTTGGATCCTCACTACCCGAGCTTCAATACCGGCATTCCGGATCAATACCGGGTGGACTACTGGCTGCCGATATTCAACAATCAGGAAAAGACTCATAGTCTGCCTGCGTTGACGGTTATCTGGTTGCCAGATGATCATACCTCCGGTTACTCAACGGGTTTCCCGATTCCGACTGCGGCTCAGGCCGATAACGACTTGGCCTTGGGCCGTATCGTACAGGCCATCACCAGCAGCCCGGACTGGGCTACCTCTGCGATCTTCGTTGAAGAAGATGATGCGCAGGATGGAGTGGACCATGTCGACGGTCACCGGCAGCCGGTGCAGATCATCAGCCCGTATGCGGTACAGAGCAACGGCGCCGGTGATCATACCACCTACACCTCCGCCAGCATCGACCGTACGATCGAACAGATCCTCGGTCTGACCCCGATGACAGAATTCGATCTAGTTGCGTCTCCGATGCGTACCGCGTTTGTTAACACACCGGTTAACATTGCGCCGTATACCGTCATACCGCCGACGATCGCGCTGAACACGTTCCCGACCGCGAGCGCAGACAGCAAGAGCGCAACCGGCAAGCTGAAAACCGCCTGGAACCAAGCTTCGAACCAACTGTTCAAAGCTAAATTCGATAAGGCGGACGCGGTTGACGAAAACTTCTTAAATCACGTGATCTGGTATTCCGCCACCGGCTTCACCCGTCCTTATCCGGGTGAGAAAACGGTGTTGCTGCCGAGTGATCTCAAAGCTGCAGGGCACAGCGAAGAAATCGAAGACTAAGATAGTACATACCGTGATAGGGACGGGCGAATGCCCGTCTCTATCGAGCTATTTTGCGGCTAAATGGTCAGTTTGTGCAGCCGCGGCGAGATCCTTCTGAAAAGCGTTCTTTGCCGCGATCTCCGTGTACAGCAAGTCACCCAAAGCTAGACCGGCCTCGGTATCACTAGCGTAATGGACTCCGGCAACGACCCGACCGTCGGCGATTTGTCGGGCGCGCCGCAGAAGCGCATCACTTTTGTCGGGAAACAATTGCCCCAGGATGCGCGCCTGGAGTTCCATGCCGCTAGCGTGACCGCTGGGGTACGTGAAGCCACCCAGTGTGAACATCGGCACAACCAGAGTCGGATGCTGAACAAAGGGTCGCAACCGCCCATTGGCATTCTTGATGATCGTGTTTACAAAATAAGAATCGATATCGGCGTTACTGAGGACTTTGAAAACGTTCGGATATTTGGTCTCGAAATCGCTATCGATGACGTCGGTCATCAATTTAATCGTATAACTCTTATCCCGGAGGGCCTCGTTTTTTTGATCCTCCGTACGCGAATTCTGAAGAGACAGGGTTATTAGGAGGTCTTCTTGATCGATTGCTGAACCGAGAGCAGGCTTGGAAGGAAAGTTCCTCCAAACATCTTCTTTGCCCGTCAAATAGTACGGCTTCTCTGGCGGACCATCGCTCGGTGCAACAGAAGTATTGGACATCTGCCCGGGCGCTTGGTCTGCCCACCCTATTGAATACGAAGAACTTATCAGAGCGGCGACTAGCACAATCGATTTCAGCACGTTTCTCATAGGCAAAGTTGGAGGAATAAGCGGATACTTGCGTGGTCAAAGAGGCATCGGACAAGCCGGAGTCTTACACATTTTAAGTCCGGAGTTTTTTCGGTCCGACAAAGCACGGTGACGCGCATTTTACACCTGGGAATGAAACGGTCTAGACGTTCATCGGCGTATTATTGGCTGACTAGACGGCCGAAAACCGCCCAAATCGTCCTCGCCCTCGATCTTTATTTCGGTAGGGCGAGGCTCCAGAACGTGGAAGGCTACTGGCGTATTCTGACTTCCACGGCTGGCCCGCGTATCAATCGGGTTAGCATGGCCGAGCCTGGGGTGGGACGCCGGGAATAGACTGAGCTTGCACCTGGCGAACAAGATTAAAACCGAAAGGACGGCAAACACCTAAAAAGCTTGCCGGATCCAACCCCCGGCTCGGCCATGCTAAGCTAATTGATACGCGGGCCAGCCGTCGAATGAAGATTATACCAGCAGCCTTCCACGTTTTGGAGCCTCGCCCTACCAAAATAAAAATCGAGGACGACGATTTTGGGGCGACCCGCAGCAGAGGCGAGGGTCACTCTTTAGAACATGAAAAACGGCAATTGGGACAACGGAGAGCCTCTTTTATTTGCGAAAACGCTAGGGTCGTCGTCTCGTGAACCTGGCGTTTGACCCGAGGTCAAGAACGCGGTTTCGCTGTTCATGGATAGAACTCAAATGAAAAAGATTGCACTATTTCTAGCTTTTATGCCCTTCCTGTCCGCAAATACTCAAGCTGGTACGCAGGAGCAGCTGGCAACATACCGGCAGCAAATCGATTCAATTGACCACCGTTTAGTTGAGCTCATCCAGGAACGCGCCCGTGTGGTGCAACAGGTTGGCGTTGTTAAGCAAGAAGCCCATATACCGGTGACCGACACCAGCCGCGAACAAGCCGTGATCCAGAAAGCAGAACAGCTCGGCAAAGACGGGCCGTTACCGCCCGAGGCGGTCGGCCGAATCTATCAGAAACTAGTCGAAGAGATGCGGAATTGGGAAGCCAGCTTGACCAAGAGTGAGAAGTGAGAGGCGCAGCGCGCTAGTAGCCGGAGCGGAGGGGAACCGCATGTCGATGTGCCGCCCTTGAATTCGGAGACGGTCTACGACACATGCCATCAAAAGGTGTGTCCGACTGCGGCTCCCTGAAGGTGTGCCAGGCGCCTTGGTTCTGCAAAATCCCGCCGGGTTGAGCATTCCTCCTACCCGGGCGTCGTGTCTACCCAAGCGCCATATCTGTAAAGATCCGTCTTTGTATGACTGAGGTTGCACATCCATCAATTCCGCGAGGAATTCCGGGCTGACTGTGGTTGCGGCTACGCCGCTTTGTGTCCTTCCGTTGGATTCCGTATTTTTTGCGCCTTTGGTGCCTTTTGCGGCTATTTTGTTATACTCTTTCATGACTATGATCACCTCTGTTTCACCACGCATGGAGCAGTCCAAAGTGAATCAGCTGCTCGGTCCCGCCTTGAAGAGCCTTTACGATATCGAAGCGCATTTAAGGAAATCGACGCTCGAGCCTGCGCTTCGGGAATTGATCAAACTGCGGGTCTCCCAGATCAATGGGTGCGCATACTGCATCATTTATCATCGCCGGGATGCACTCAAACTTGGGGTCGCTGAACGAAGAATTCATCTGCTTAATGCCTGGCGGGAAGCGTCCGAATCCGAATACTCGGAACGCGAACGCGCCGCTTTAGCCTGGGCAGAAGCGGTTACGCTAATCTCTCAGCATCATTTGCCCGATGAAGTCTACGCGGAAGCCGCCCGAGTTTTTTCCGAACAAGAGCTCATCGATCTCAACCTCGCTGTGATGAGTATCAATTCTTGGAACCGGCTTTCCATCGCCTTCCGCTACGAACCGGAGCACGATTAAGACTCTAAAGCCGCAGCGAAAAAACGCCGGAGGGCGTTGCATTCGCGTTTTAGGTCTACCGGATGTCGCCACCAACAAAACTGATTCCGTGGGCTGGATTCGGAAAGACGCGACGCCCGAAAGTCGTGACGTGTTCAACGCCTTGCGCTGGGAACGGCCGAGAGATTGCGCCTTCCGCCTGCGCCAAGCTTTGGCGTGACAAGTTTTCGCGGCTATTTGTTTCCACTCAGTAACCCGTCGCTCGCAGGCGAAAACTGTGCGAGATTATCGTCGGGGTCAGTCCGTTTCTCGGGCTTTGTCCGAATTATACGGAACTGAAGGAAGCATCTTTCACCAGTAGACGTGTTATGAGTGAGAAATTAACCTTACTCCGGCAGAATTTCTGCCGGTCTGTCGAGGTGGATGGTCCACCCGATTTCTTTCCGTTGGAAAGAGAATCAGCCCAAGGAAAAGCAGTCCTTGAGAAACAGCCAACTAGAGTTCAAAAGTTGCAAAGGTTTAATCCTCACGGCCTTTTGCAGACCTATCGGGACGAACAAACCGGCGCTGAACTTCCGGTGTTCGCCATATTCAATCTGGAAGGCAGCCACCGGCTCAACGCAGAAGTTACTATGACTTCTATTTCCACCGGTGCAGAGCCTGGAGAGCTGACCAGCTTTCTCCCGCTTGAGAGAGCTCAAGCCTTTGTGAGGAAAATCAATACTGCCAGAATGCAAGGCGAACGGATCGCACTATGGGTATGCGCTCTTGCCGGAATCGTCGGATTAATAGCCTTTTTCTTGTCGCATAATCCGGGCGTTACCCCGGCCGCTTTACCTTTTCTGGTAATAGGGGTTTGGAGCCTGGGCGCATTTCTGGCCTATCTGGTTGCCGAATTTCTGCTCAACAGGATTTATCCTTGGAAGAAGTTGGTCCTAACTGCAGAGTTCGACGGGATCCTTCCACAGTCGACCCGCGAAATAGCACTGGCTGCCAAACACCGTTTCAGCAATCTCTATCTGATCGTGGACCAGCAAAAACGGTGGCAAAGCACACTTTTGCGTGATCCAGTGCCGCGCGCCTTAGATCCGCTTTTGATCGGCGAACTGAGAAAGGGCAGCCGCCGCCGCTTTTTCTTGTTAGATCAATTCGATTTAACTGCCGCGGAACAATACCTGGCAGACGAGTTTGCAACGAAGTAGGAAGAAGGTACAGAGAACAGAAAAATCTCACGCAAAGACGCAAAGGCGCCAAGAGAAGAGAAAAACTCAACAGAAGATCACAAAGGACACAAAGATAAAATTCTCTAGGTAGAAGGCTTAGACCGAGCCTCGGGGCGAACGTTGACTCAGGCAACGAAAGTTTGTCAGCGCGTTGTCTCTGCGACAGCCGGTATCAGCCCTTCGCTGCCTTCGAATATTTCTGTGAGGCTTTATCTTTGTGTCCTTGGTGACCTTCTGTGTGTGCGCTGTCTTCTCTTTGCGGCTTCGCGTGAGATTTTCTGTTTTCCTTGTTCTCGCTCGATGTTCTATGGGCCCTCGATAGTGGTAGCGAGTGCCTGCGTTTTGCCGGTTGAACTGGCGCGGTAGGCGGCTTCGATGATATCGATCACATGGGTGGCGTGTTCCGGGGTAACCACTGACGGTTTTTCTTCTGCAATCCAATCAACTAACTGCATGACGTCTTCAAAAACGTGCTGCTCAGGCAGTTCGCGGTGCAGTTCGTTGATATGCGGTAACAGCCATTGATTGCCAACGTTAGGATTGCCTTTAGCTTTTCGAGCAATGCCGGCGCCAGGGTAATCGAGCGGTTCCCCGTTGATCGTCAGCCCGATAATCGAACCACGTGTTCCAAAATAGTTTCCACTGAACCCCTGGGTTATTGCCCCGCTCGCGGTGCCATAGGCGAAAGCAAAAAGGTTATTCCCAAAATCTAAAAGCATCACCGTGTTATCGTCCGCGTCGCACTTAACCATCTTGCCCCGGAATTCGCGTTCGTGGATTCGTGTACCGGAAAGGGCAGTGACCCGCAGAACCGAGCCCAGAATTCCGGTTAAAGCGGTCAACGAATACACCGTCATATCGTAGAGTGGACCACCACCTGGTTTCCGAAAGTACCAAGACGGATCGATATTCGTAAGAACATCATTCCCCTGTCTTTCACGTTCGTCCTCATGATAGGTTCCAAAGGCAGCGCCGCAAACCGCCCAGCAAAGCGTTCCCAGGTCGCCACGGCGGATCACTTCTTTGATGTACTGATTATGCGGTCTAAGCATCTCTCCGGGTGACGGCACCAGGCATAGATTGCGTTCGCGGGCCAGTTGGGTAAGCTCGCGGGCCGCTGCACCCGTGGTGGCCATGGTCTTGTTGCAATGAACGTGTTTCGAGGCCAGGAGCGCTTGCCGAACTTGGTCGAAATGGAAATTGATCGGCGAAGCAATCATTACCCCGTTCACCTCGTCACAGGCGAGTAACTCCTGGTAATCGGTAAACCAGCGGGCAATCCCAAATTTGTCGGCCGCCGCTCGGGCTCTGTCCGCAACTGGATCACAAATCGCCGCTAACGATACGCGCTGCGCGACGTCCGGCTGCACCAAATGACGGAGGACCCGCAACGCAATGGTCCCGCCGCCGACGATGCCTAGTCCAATCTTACTCATGTTCCATACTTAGATGGATTTTTAAACAGAAGCGAACATGGGAGAGGAAAAGCGGGCATCCACTACAAGACACAACGACACCAAGTATAGGAGATTGAGGCGCCGAGGTCGCAAAGACCGACGGTCCGGCCGGCCTCATATGCAGGCTGCGCTCCAAGGGTTCGGTCCTCGCACCCATGCGGAGCCGGAGCAGAGCGATGGAGTCGAGTTTTATCTTCTCTGCAGCTCACGCGTTGACTGGCTCTCGTACCGCAGTTAGGGAAGCCATCATGAAAAACGGAATAGGAACGAGCCGGCGCGAGTTTTTGCGCAGGAGCGTTATGGTTGCCGCGGGGGTAACGGCCGGGATTTCCGCTAGCCGGGCTTCAGGAGATGGTTCTACGAACGCCCAGTCAACGCGTGTGCTGTTTGCCACCGATATGCATCTCATGCAGGACAACGCGTTGCGCTCCGAGGACGGTTTGATTGCAGCTTTACAAGCAATCGATGCGGTGCGGCCGCGTCCGGACCTGGTTGTTTGTGGGGGTGACCTCACGGATCCATCTCCTGGCCTGGACTACGCGCCGGCGGGGAAGCTCTTGGATCGGTTCTTTGATATCTGGAACCAGCACATCACGATTGAGACCCATTACGTGTTCGGAAATCACGATTTGGTCGGAACCAAAAATCCGGCGGTTTCCCGCGACGATCCCCGGTTTGGTAAAGGGCTTTTTCAAAAGCGCCTCGATTTGGCTCGGCTCTATTATTCCTTCGAAAAAGCAGGTTGGCGTTTCGTCATCCTCGATGACGTCTGGCCTAATCCAGACGGTACCTATTACGCCGAATACCAAGCAGACCAGTTAGCCTTCGTCCAAAGTGAGTTGCAGAAAGAGAGTAGTAAACCCACCGTATTGGCCTGTCATATCCCGGCAGTCTCGGTCTTTCCCGCTTTATCCGGGATCAGCAAGCTCAATGGTTCAAATATTGAGACCGCGTCATCGTTAGTATCGCGTAACAGCAAAAGTCTGACGGACATTATTCACGGTTCGGCGGCAAACGTGAAGCTGGTCCTGGCTGGGCACCTCCATCACCAGGAACGGATTGATAGCGATGGTATCACTTACCTGAACGGTGGCGCCGTGTGCGGCAACTGGTGGAAGGGAGCTAATATGGGTTGTCCAGAAGGATTCAACGTCATTGACCTCCGCCCTGATGGTACTTTTACCGTGGAGTATCGCTCTTTTGGCTGGAAGGCAGGGTAAGAAAGAAATTTGAACACAACGACACAAAGGACACGAAGAACAGAAAATTTAACAGGAAGGCCGCAAAGGCCATAAAGACTGAACTTTTAAAAGGATGGAAACGAGGCTCAGACCTTTAGAGGCTTCAGTTGCACCGCGCCCTGGATTTCACCTTCGGTTAATTCTGTTTCAAAATCCCCCTCTGTGGCCTTTGCGGCCTTCCTGTTAAATTTTCCGTTCTCCGTGTCCTTTGTGTCGTTGTGGTGAATTTATTGTCCTAGCCCGCGCCTTCCGGCGCGACCGATTTGCGTCACGCGTCCGACCCAGATCTGATGCACTAAGCCTGGAACAAGCATGAGCAAAGAAAGAGTTCAAGGAACCGGTTCTTGAACTCTCTTCCCGGTCATGCTTTTTCCAGCATGGTTCGCCGTACAATGATCGGGCTCTGGAAGAGTATCGTTATCGGAAATATCATTTTTACCGCGTGGGCGTCGGGCAAACCAAGCTCGCCAACTCCTGGTCCCCAGGATAAACTCAAGACTGCTGTGGATCGGGTTGTCCAACCCGTGATGCTGAACTACAGCATCGCAGGGATGGCGGTAGGGCTTACTATCACCGGTAAAGAGTACATCTTTAACTACGGGGTCGCATCACGGGCGACCCGAAAGCCCGTGACGAACGACACGCTTTTCGAAATCGGATCGATCAGCAAGACTTTCACAGCGACGCTCGCGGCGTATGCCCAGCGTACCGGAACCCTGTCCTTGGCAGACAAGACCAGTAAATATCTGACTTCCCTGCAAGGGTCCAAATTCGGAGACGTGACTCTCCTTAACCTCGGTACCCACACTTCCGGAGGTTTTCCGTTGCAACTTCCAGAGAGTATACGGACTGAGGATGAGTTGATGAACTACCTGAAGGCCTGGCAGCCCCAGCATACGCCCGGGACCTATAGAACCTACGCCAATCCTAGCGTTGGTATGCTCGGCTTAATCACCGCGAAAAGCATGGGTGCGGACTTTGCTCAGTTGATGGAGCAGCACGTGTTTTCTCCACTCGGGATTAACAACACTTATATCGACGTTCCGAAGAACAAAATGCGAGATTACGCGGTCGGCTATACGGAGGAGGGCGATCCTACCAGAGCGACGGTTGATGTGCTCTCCGCTGAAACTTACGGTGTAAAGACCACGGCCGCCGACATGCTTCGGTTCATTGAAGCGAACATGCACTCGGGGACGCTGGAGGAAACCCTCCAAGGCGCTATCATCGACACCCACACCGCTTACTTCACGGCCGGAGTTATGACTCAAGACCTGATATGGGAACAGTATCCCTACCCGGTCGAGCTGAAGACTTTAGTGGATGGCAATTCACCGGCAATGATCTTTAAACCCGTGCCGGCGACTCAAGTAGCACCGCCCGAGCAGCCCCGGGAGGATGTCTGGCTGAATAAGACCGGCTCCACGAATGGCTTCGGCGCCTACATTGCATTCGTCCCGGTCAGACATTTAGGCATCGTCATTCTGGCAAATAAAGGCTACCCGATTGATCAGCGAGTGACGATTGCTTACGAGATACTGACCCAACTCAGCAGCGGCTCGTAGAGGGATTTCATCACAAAGACGCAAAGGACCCGAAGACAGATTCTTTACAGAAGATAACGAAGCTAACGAAGGTAAATCCGCCAATCGGCGTAATAGACTTTCCACTCTCCGATCTTCGTTTTCTCCGTTGCCTTCTGGAGCGCCAAGCAAAGCCTAGTGAGACTCGCTGATTGAAAGGAATTAGCCATGTAAAGAGTTATCGGACATGAAGCAGACCAAGCAGTGGGAGGGCAACTGAAACACTGAAGCCTTGGGAAGCGAAGGTGTGAGCCGCAGC
>JAFAZK010000266.1 GCA_019239825.1 Verrucomicrobiota bacterium
AGGATAGGCTTAAGCAGAGCGGCCAGTCGATCGTTTTTGATCGCGTTGCTGACAACTCACGCCGTGCAATGGCGGGCTTGGAAATCGACAGTTGACCCTTTTCCGATCAGATTGAGTCGCTTTTAAGGACTATCCGCGGCGCTAAGGCAGATGTCGGATAATTGGTTCGGGCCAAGAAAGCCCTGCAGGCCGCTCGGCCAACTAGCCCGCCGTATGCTGTGCCAGGAGCAACCCTGTGTTTCGCGCGAAGACGCCATTCGAGCCCAGGTCAGCCGGCTGGACAATCTGACTGCCGCCCGGGGTCACCACCTTGCCTCGGAACGAAATCTGCCCTGACTTTTTACGAACGCCAGGTCGACTTGTCCCAAAGCGCCGTCTAATGGTCTTCTCTGGTACCCGGTAATGTCATAAAGTTCATATCCTCGCTCGAACATGAAGGAGATGACTTCACGTGTGATGGGTTGACCCGGCAGGAAGCCAAATAAGGAGGTTTCCACAACGAACACTTCCGTGCGGCCAAAGGCTGTGCTCGCCCCGGAAAGAGCTTCCAATTCGAACCCTTGAACGTCGAGCTTTATCAGGTCGGGCACGAAGTTCGGATAAGTCTCACTCAGCAGCGAATCTATCGTAACGACCGGCGTCCTGCGTTGCTTGCCGGATTTGAGTTGGCTGCAGTCTACCTGGGGAGCAAAAGACGAACCAGCTAGATCCGGCCAGATCGTCAGCACGAGTTCTCCGGCCTCACGGGCAGCTCCTGCCTTTACGTAGTGACGACCCGCAGCGCCACCGCAAAGTTTAGACAGGTGCGGCTCCATCTCATCCTGCGGCTCGATCATAATCACAGACGCCTCTGGAAAGATGGAAAGCGCCAGCCGAGTCCAGTCACCCCGATTCGCGCCAACGTCTATAATGCCGCGCGGTTTAAAGCCGCGAGTGCGAATGTCTCCCAGAAAGCCGGCTAGGGTACCGATTCCTCCGCCGCGGTTACGATAGATCTCGATTCCAATCGCGGTAAGTCCAGATTTAATTACTGATTTGATGACGTATTTCATGCCACTCGCCATGTCTGTTGAGCTCATCAAATTATAGGTACGGCTCCCTGTATCCTATACCGGCCATATAGTTGCGAATATCGGCTCCGTAAGTGTTGCGTCCCCAATCATTAAAATAAGCATTATGAGCCAGGAATTCCGCTTCCATTCTATCTTTACGTCTTGCTCGATATCGATACCCGTCCGCATCAACAAATCCTAACTCCAGCTTGGACAGATAATCATCTTTCGATCGATAAACATAATGACTGATTTCAATATCATATTGATCGGCGTTTACCGCATAGGTACCGCGAACTGGCGTCCCCAGATAATTGACCGCGCTAGTCAGTCCATTGAAAATAAAGTTATGCGAATTATAATACGCTTTAACCCGCTCGGGCGTTGCGATAACCTTTACATGGTAGTTTGTTGACGGGTCGGAACGAACAAAGTTATTGGTTAAAAGACCCGCCGGCAACCTCTCGTGAAATGAGCTGCCAAAATATCGGCAATTTATAGCCAGCGCTGGTGCCGTATCTAGGGTCGACAGTGCATTTAGCAGAATGCCCTTCTGTCTTTCTATGATAAACTCATCGGCATCGATAAAAGCGACCCAGGTACTGTCTGAGGCAAACCTGTCAAAGAAATGACTGTAACAGCTTGGCGATGCCGGAACGGTTTTCCATGGTATTATTGTTACCATACAACGATCGATAAACGGCCTGAGGACGGCCTCGGGAGCGTCGTCGCTGTTATTATCGTAAAAATAGAAATGTTCCGCCCCGAGTAGCGTATGGTGGGCGATAAATTCCGGCAGGAATCTCGCTTCATTTTTGATGCGCGTCATGACGGAAAAAAAGAATACCGGCCGACGAAGCCGCTTATGGTAGGTTAGTGCACGGTTGGGAAGGGCTGGATGGAATATGCCCATCGCGTTATAGCGGAGCTCGCTTCTAAGGCGAAGAATCGATTCTTTAAGCATGCTGGGTGGGCCTCCTATCTTGTGGGATGTTACAACGAGGGAATGTGTGTTTAGTCAAAAGACGCCTTGGGTTGTCCTACACTACCAAGCCATTTAACCAGGGCCGCGGATTCGTTACGGCTGCAGAGCCAGGTCGTGCGCGGCATCGATAAGACGGCGGTTTCCAGGTCGCGGTATTTTTGCGGCGTCAGCGTCGTGAAAAAATTTCGCAGCGAATGCGCGAGGGAATCAGTAAGCAGAACGCCGAGGCCGAGTTTTTTGAGGAGCCTGCCGGTTTCGACCGAGAGCAAAGCGATCGGTACGGCCCCGTACAATCCGCCTTCGTACAGGCGGTTGGGTAGAAGCCAGGATGAATTTAGGCCTGCTTCGAACATATCAATGGCCCAGTTGAAATGCACATGGCGATAGATGCTTGGTAGATCCTCCGGGTTTCGATAGGGGCCCAGAAATTGTACGCCTGGAACGTTGCCAATGGCTTTTTCGAAATCGCCGAAAAGATGCTCGAGCGGCTTACCCCGGATAACCACTTGGACGGCGCCTTGGCTTTGTTGGGTAAGCTCGATAAGTAGGCGGAGACTGCGGGTGCAGCGTATCATTCCGAACCATCCAATCACCCATGGCGGCCCCGGCCTGCGCGAGGACGAGATTTCGTTTGGCGTCGTTTTCTCATTGATGGGGAGCACCTTGTTCTCGACTAATCGGATAGGGATCTTTAAACGCGCGATGCGCCGAAAGTAATGGTTCACGAAAGCCGGTGAACTGGTTAGGATGGCTGCGGCACGGAGCGATAATTGGCGCTCGATACAGCGCAAGATCCAGCCAACCGGTCCTCTATCGAGCATGAGCCGATGAATATCGAGACATTCGTAGATTAGCACCGGCTGCGGTTTGCGATGGCCGCGTCCACACGTAGCGATCACCAGCATATCGAGATTCCTTGCGATAATAACGTCCGTGTCAGTGAATAAAGCTTGGTACCGGCGCAGGCTGATCAGTTTTTGCGCTACAGAAATGATCCGCTTTAATAACTTGGCATTTAAGGTCTGGCCGAAATCGAGTGCTGCGCATCCGGCGACGCTTTCGATAGGCTGCGGCACGCGCCGGAATCCCGCTGCTGTGACTTGGGCTCCTCCGGCGCGTAACATTGCTACCCGTCGGTGGATAGCGGCGTCGGCTAAATCCTGCGCGAGTACAAGAATTCTAATGGCTCCAGATCTCGGAGGTTCGGTTGCAGAATAATTGCCAACAGTGTTACCGACCGCTCCGACCACCGTTTCCTGATTAGAAACGCTGTAGGATTCCAAAGACGTATTATCTTGCCTGGTCACAAGCGGTTTCTTCTTCGGATTTCACTTTTCCCACACGCGCACCCACTGGACCTGAGTAATGGGCGGCTGCACCGTGGAGGCTGAGCCATTGACTCCGCCAGGAGCCGCAGTCAGTACTAATTGCATCGGCTGCCAGCTGGATGGAAAAGGCCGTGCTCTAGCAACCTCCACGTCATCGACATACCAAGTGATCTGGTCCTGAGTCCACAGGAGCCCGTAGGTATGCCAGGCTCCGAGGACCGGGCGATCAATAGAAAAGCGATGTGGATTATTCAGCTCATCGAATACGCCGCCATCCCCTGAACTATTGGCGTGGAGCGTGCAAAAAGCGACGTTAGGGGAGCCGGGATCAGTCTCAATGATATCGATCTCGTTAGTCCAAGTCAGCGGGTTCGATGCTCGCACCAGGCTCCCGTAGACATGGGGACGACTCGCGCAGAAGAGCCAGAAGGCCGACCAGTCTGTGCAGAACATGCGCGCTTCGAAATAGCCGCCTTGGAAATATCTTCCGCCGGAAACATCATGGTATTGCGTGCAGATCTCTGCGCTTTTCGAAGCGCTAGCCGTGATCGTGAGGACGCCATCCCGGACTGAGAAATTGCTTGGTGACGGAATTGCTTCCCACCAAAGGCCGGCGTTCCATTTGTGGCCGGTGGTGCCATAGCCGATATCCAATGACCCTTGGAATTCATCATCGAACCCGAGGTTTCGGAAACCGGCGCTCGAGGCTTGCGCTGGAGGAGTAATAGCAAAACTGACCGTAGCGACGCAGGCCGCTGATGTTAGAAACGCAGCAATCAGGACTGTGGTGTTTTTGTTCACTACATTTTCTTTGGATAAACGTCCATGAAGCGAAAGTCTCTCCAGCGGGAGCTTAGGCGACCACACTTCGCCTTCGATACTTGGCAATAATGGGAAGCAGGCGTAGTGCGCCCCAGTAGCGCGGCACGAATTTTCCGGGTGCATCTAGGCAACGGCAGAGCCACCCCAACATGAATTTATCGGCCCAGGGCGGAACACTAGCTTGTATTCCGGAGAAGAATGCGATCGCTGACCCCACGCAGATAATCGAGGGGAAATAAGAGAGATTTTCTTTTAGGTAAAGGCCCAGCGGCTCTTGTATTCCGCCCCCGATATTAATGATAACATATCTGGGCTTGTGCGCCTCGACCCAGGTTAGTAGCTCGAGGTCACAAACCTCTTTGCCTTTAGGGTAATGGGGAGCCACATAGCATTCTTGGGCCGTAACCGGAATGCCATTTCTATTCAGCCAAGCGCGATTAATTTCGGTCTCCTCCTTCGAAGGCATGATCCATACGGAGCTTCCCGTCGTTCGCAGTTGGTCGCTAGCTAGTAAAAGGCGAAGGAGCCGTGGCCCAGAGATGCGAGGTAAGTTTTCACCGGTAAAAACTTTCCAGAGGATGACCATGAAAGAACTATCGGTGACGGCAAAATCGCTTTTCTCGACGGATTGTCGGTAGACCGAGTCGGTGGGTAGTGCGGCCAAAGCCGGTGCCGCTGGTGCCACAATGAATTTGCCTTCGGCACACAGCTTTAAAAGCTCTGAGGTACTGCCTGTGAAAAAGTTGATTGCCAATACGCTTTTGAAGTTTTGTGCCATAGGTTTAATAGGTTTCTTGTTTTGGATCTAAGACCGGATGGAAGAGAGCGCGCGTACGTCCAGTTTGTTAGGGCGTGCTTCGGGGAGACGGCACTTGGAACAGTTAAATACGATCAGCAGGAATACGACGGAGTACGTGTTCCCGAAGCTGAATGCCCGGACCTCAAACGCTCCGTATAGGATGTAGGTCGCGATGACGGTTACTGGTAGCGGATCCTCGACGAAACGCTGAATAGGTTTAAAGACAAAATAGATGGCCGGACTCATCATGAGGAAATAACTCGCCAATCCAACGACGCCCATGTCTGCGAGCATCGCGATATAGGCGTTATGAGCCGGCAATTGGTCGGGCATCAATAGGGTGTGGCCTTTGAAACCCACACCGAAGATGGGTTCTGCCTCCCAGAGCTGTATAGCAGCAGCCCATAAGTAGTCGCGTCCGGACCCGCCACTACTGATGCCGCGATATTTATCGTTGATCATGAACAGATGGGCGAAGCTTTGGCCAATCGAATCTAATACATGGGATCCGGTTAGAGTCATGACGGCGCAAAGGGCCACGCTTCCGAAAAAGGCCAGTAGCAAATAAATAAAGAACTTCTCCGATCGGTGGCTCCATACCCGGGAGACAATCACGACTAACAGCGCGACGGTTGCGGCCAGCAGGGAATCTCGCGATTCAAGCACAACCATCGAATAGACGGGTATAAGGGATAGCGCGGTGGCAAAAATTATAGACCTAACACTCAGAGCGCCGATGAAGCCGACCAAAGCCATCATGGCAACATAGTTTGGATTCTCCGTCGGAGTAACCCGTCCCCAAGTCATCGGCGCTGTCACCAGAACAATCGGCAGCAGGACGTTAATAAAAATGGAAATGAAGATCAGCGTCTTGCCCAGATCCAGATCGATTCTCATCGTGATAAGATATAATGAGAAAAAGAAGAGCAGGGAGCTGGTGATGTTACCTACGATGAAAACCCAGTCGTATCGTGGCGCATTAAAAAGGTAACTTGCCAAGATGCTGAGATTCAGCAGTAAGACACCGAGTGAAACTAACGGAGATACAGATGCTATGACGGGCTTCTTGTAGGTCAAGAAAATCAGGGCGATGGCTCCAGCCGCCAATGGAAAAAAAAGTGGAGCGGCACTTTCTGCACCCGTGAAGTGCATAATGTAAAAGGAAGCAGAGGCCCAGATGGCGACGACGATTTCGTTTAGCCAGCGATTAGTCATTTCGCGGGTTCCTCTGGCCGGCCATTGAAAAAGGCGCCGAGCGCGGAAACGGCCCAAGTTCTCGCCTCGGACAAGAGATCGTGACCGATATAGAAGTAGAGAGCAGCGATCACGAGAATCCAGAGAGCGGAAAGGGCGAGCGTGCTGGCGTAAGCCACGGTGCTTGATTGCCGCAAGAAATCGAAGGGCTCATAGCGTACGAAAAGCCACAAACATGTACCCAATAAGGCGCTCGCCAGCGCAGCCACAGAGCCTCGGACCCCGGCCGAGGTGGTGGTTTTTGGGATCCGCAGCATGAACAAAAGTGAAATCGTGACCTCAGCGACTAGAATCAAGATCAGCCAAAGCAGTACGGATTTTATTAGGAGAGCGACGGCCGCGAAAATTAGCAAACTGATGATGTAGAGGTATTGTCGTTTGGCGATTTCGTGTACCTTTCCGTGCCGCAGCATCAAAGCCTGCATGATTTGGTAGGCATAAAGCGGACTAGCCAGGCCGAAGGTGATGGCGATTTGCCCGTAGAGAGTTGGGTCGGATCCGACCAACCAAAAAGAGGCTAGCCGAAAATTATCGGCAACGACTATTCCGGTGATCAGAGAAGCGAAAAACGCCGCAAACAGTACACAGAGTGTGAACTGAGTTTCCGCCAGGGCTGGCTGGTGGGTTTGCTTAAGCCATACGTATTGTACCGAGGCGTAACGCGACAGTTGCAGAATCATCTGGCGCGCGGTCCCGAACAACGCCCGCAGCGCGACATAGATGGTGACAGCGACTGGCTGGGCGATGGCAGAGAGCACCAGGACAGGCACGTATGCACGCATCCAACTGGATGCGGGGTCGGCCATAGTGTAGCGCGCGATGCTTAGCGTTCTGAAGGACAGCCCGGGCGGCATTGGCTCCAAGAGGCGCAAGAGCCCGAGCCGGCGGCAGAGCCGACCTTGCTGCGCAATGGCGAACAAGCCGCTCAAACACCAGATCCAGGCTAAGATCTCTGGGGGGGAATGAAAGAAGGTTAGGGCGACCATGGCTAGGCATAACCGCGCGGCCGCTAGCAAAAGGTAACCAGCTTCGGCCTGACGGTACAACTCAAGCGAATCCAGGTACATCACGCGGACGTACACGATGGTTTCCGAGGCGACTCCGGCGATCAGGGCAGCGCGCCACAGGTAGTAAGGGGTCTTTGTGTAAAGGCAATTGTAAAATAGGTCTAGACCGATCAAAATTACGGTGGCTACGCCAATGAGGATCCTGATCCAGGCCCACAGATGTTGGAAGTCGATCTTGGCTTGCTTGTCGGCAGGATTGTGCCCGTAACGGATCAATTCCGCATGGCCGGCGGTACGCAATCCGCAATCCGAGACACTGACAATGGTAGCGATGGCCAGCATGGTGTACCAATGAGCCGTGGCGATATTCCCCCAGATCCGAATCTGGATGGGAAGCAGTACAACCTGATTTAGGAGCAATACGCCTTGAGTCAGCATCGTTAGTGAAAAAAACTGGAAGAACTTCTGCACGGATTTTTAGATTTTATCGGCGGGCGTGGCCTCGGTGGTCCGCGAGCGAGCGCCAGTGGTGGCTCTCCAGAGCTTCGCGCTGGGCTTCAGCTTTTGTTTCTCCCGACGATTGGTGTAGCAGCGGGCGTATCCGGAAAAGTAATGGTGTTTACCAGAACGCAGCGGCATTCGGTTAAAGACGAAGCCATCCAGGGTGCTACCCGCCTGCGCGAGTAGACTGCAGGCCCTGGCGACGGCGGCGGTCGGGGTTTTGATAGCACGGACGACTAAGCAAACCGATTCAACGTGTTTGGATAGGAGTTGAGTATCGCTCACGGCGTTGACCGGCGGGCTATCCAGCACAATCTGAGCGAAGTGCGTCCCTAGTTCGTCTAATAAGCTAACCAAGTCGCATGAAGCGAATAGTTCCGACGGGCTCGAGGTCCATCGACCCGCGGGGAGCAGAAAAAGATTCTCGATGCCGGTCGGGCTGCAGCAATCTACAGCCTTTGCTCGGCCGGTGAGACAATCGGTTAGTCCCTGTGCTTTCGTGTCAGGTAGTGCAATATTAGTTAGTCTAGGCCGCCGGATGTCGGCATCGATCAAGAGCGTCCGCTGGCCTGTCTGGGCAAGCGCTACTGAATAGTTTAGGCAGCAAAAGCTTTTGCCTTCCTTGGGATTGGCACTGGTAAAAAGGATCGTCTTACGTGTCCTGTGACGCCCGAGTAAAGAGATCGCTGTTCGCAGCGAGCGGAATGCTTCCGCTTCGTACGAAGCCGGCTGACTGGTCAAGACTGGTTCTTTCTTGCGACTTTTTCGCTTCGATTCTGGAACGGCCGCTAAAGCGGTAAGCCCCAACATTCCTTCCGCCTGATCGATCGTCCGGATAGAATTGTCGGCCAAATCGATAATAACCACCAGGCCGCATCCGCCGGTGATGCCAATTAAGAGCGCCAGCAAGAGAGTCTTCAATGGGTCTGGTTCGGCTGCTGTTCCCACCAGTGGAGCTGACACAACGCGGATAGCTTCGCTCGCAATTCGGTTCGCCATATTGGCGCTGTTAGTGTTAGTCAGTTTCACATCGGGTAGAGAGGGTCCGCGGGCTATGTCGACGTCATGAACCTGAGCGGTGGGGGCGGGGGTCGGGTGGGGTTCGACTGTCTTTTGCTCCTGCTGCAGTGCGTTCACTAGCTCGGCTTCTGCGGCTTTCTTGGTCTCGTAAGTTTGAGTCACTGTATTTGCCGCTTCGAGTATGGCTCTATTTAGCTCTTGTTTGAGTCTTATGACCTGACCCCTTGCGTGACGCCTGGCTTGTGTTTCACTAAGTTGCTCCCGCAGATTTGCGACTTGTGGAGTCGAGGCAATACTGGACAAGGTTAACAACTCGGCCGGGTTCTTTGATTGCTTGATGGCTGCGACGTCCGCGTCCAATTTCATGCGCTCAGTCCTGGCTTGAGTGAGTTTGAGATTCAATTCTCTGATCTTATCGCTGTTTACGTTCTGGTGGTTTGCAGGCGAGACTGATCCGTGATCTTCCGGAGACTTTCGACTTGTCTGTTCTGGGTCTGGGAGCTTCGCTTTAAGTTGGTCGACTTCTTGACCGGGAACATTGATCGCGTGAAGTCCTTGAGAATTCTGATCTATGAATGCTTGGGCGATGGCCTCGGCTAGCCGTGCTGCTCGCTTAGGATCCGTATCCTTAACACTCACATCGATGAGCCTGGTACCATGGCGGACGACGGCTTTGACTCTCGACCGAAACTTAGCGACAAGTTCGCTGTCCAAGTAAACCGAGCCATCTTTTTTCGGTGGAGCGAATGAAGGATCCTTTTCCAGTCCGTTAGATTTTAGAACGCTTAACAGTAGTGTGTCGTTTAGTATCGCTTGCTCGACCGTCTTAATATTTTCGTCCAGGTTGACGTCTTGCTCGGCTCCGTTATCGGCAGTATCAAAGTCCTGGCCGTTGCTAATTCGTGTGGTCTCGTAACGCTTTTTTTCAAACTCATAAGTTGCTGAGCGTTCGTTCGCAGCGATCTGGGCTTTCTGGAAATCAAGGGCAGAGATTAGCCCTCGTTGGGCCAATCGTTCGTCTGCTTGCAACTCCGCCATTGCGCTATCGCGGTCGGCTTGCGCTTTGGTCAAGGTAGATTGGCGCTCCAACAATTCTGCCTCCAGCGTGGATTGTAGGCGCATGAGCTTGGCCAGGCCGCTTTTGCTCTCAACCTGGAGGACGGTGCGAGATTCATACAATTTCGGGGTTAGTCGCAAATAGATGACTGCCGCGCACAAACAGAACACGGAAAAAAGGACGATCAGCCATGCCTTCGATCGGAACAGTTCAAAAAAATAACCAAGACCGAATGATGGGCCCGAGTCTGAGTTATCGAATTGTGACGAGACGGCTCTTGTGTGCATTACGATTATAAATGTGAGTTAGTTGTCGGGGAGGCTTGATTTGATGCACTCCGTGACTTTCTTGGCGAGGATTCGGACGGTCGTATGGTCGGAAAAGAGTGTGGTGTGACTGCCGGGCACGTCATGAACTTCCACGGCGCCCTGTGCGACTGAGCTCCAGCCCAAGTCAGCCTGGACCTCGAAGTCGATAGGTTGATTTAGTGAGCGGAACAGAGTGATCTTGCCAGCGTACGGACGCGGCTCATAAACGAGCGAAGCACAGCAGTGAGCCGTTCGCATTTGCAGAGCCAGAAGCTCTGCTGGATCACCGTGTCCGCGCATCGCCAACATCTGATACCGTTCGTTCCACTTGAGAAGCTGAGCGCCCAACTTGCCTCCGATATGCGCTGCCGAGTATTCGAAGATATCTTCTAGAGTGACTCCCTTGGACAACAGACGCGGGATCCTGTAGGGAGCCACTTGCATCCAGGATCGCGTCCGTGGGCGATTGCTGGGATTAGCAGTGTCAAAGAGGGCTAAAAAGGCAACCTCTTGGCCGACAGCGCGTAATTCGCAGGCGATCTCGTAGCTCAGCAGTCCACCAAACGAATAGCCGCCCAGTAAGTAAGGACCACGGGGTTGGACATTACGGATTTCCTGAAGGTAACAGGCCGCGATTGCTTCGACCGAAGTCTCAGTGCAAGGGTTACCGTCTAGTCCCTGTGCTTGGAAACCGTAGAAGGGTTGTTCGTTGCCGAGTAACTCGGAAAGTTGCCGATAAAAAAGGACATTGCCGTCCCCACCGTGAATGGCAAAGAACGGCGGATTCTTTCCTTGCAATTGGATGGCAACAAGCGGTCTCCAGTCCCGCTCAGAAGGTCCGCGGACGATCTTCTGTGCCAGCTTCTCGACGGTCGGCGCCTCAAAGAGCGACGCCAGCGGGAGCCGTTTTCCGAGCGCCTTATCTATCTCCGCAAATATTAGTACCGCCTGCAGAGAGTTGCCACCGAGCTCGGAGAAGAAGTTGTCGGTAATCCCAATCGCGTGAAGTTTGAGTACTCTTTCCCAGATACCGATGAGTTGAGTTTCGAGTGCATTCCGCGGCGCCACTGGTCCATTCTTGCGACCGACAATCGCCGGTTTTGGGAGAGCTCGCCGATTGATCTTACCATGCGACGTGAGGGGGAGTTTATCTAGGAAGACCACCACGAAAGGAACCATGTAGGCTGGTAGCGTCTGTTGGGCGTGCTCGCGTAGGTCATCTGAGCTAATGCCGGCAGCAACGACGTAAGCCAGCAGGCGATCCTCATCTACCACTACGACGCAGTCGCGCACCGCCGGGTGTTTTCGCAAGACCACCTCGATTTCGCCCAACTCGATTCGCAGCCCATGCAACTTAACTTGATGGTCTAGCCGCCCGTGAAATTCGACGGCTCCATCTTTCCGGAGGCAGACCAGATCGCCGGTCTTGTAAAGCTGGCCTTCGCCAAATGGATTGGGCACGAAGGCCTTGTAGGTTAGATCGGGCCGGTGCAAGTAGCCGAGCCCCAGCTGTGGGCCTCCTATATATAGTTCACCCGGGGCGGTAGGTGCGACCGGCTTCATCTGGCCGTCGAGGATATAGAGTTGTACGTCTGGCAGCGGCAAGCCGATGGGGATGTTTGGGAGTAACTCGTCGCCTGCGCGGCATTTCCATGTTGTAACAGCTACCGTCGTTTCTGTTGGCCCGTACGAGTTGTAAAATTCGCAGTCCGGTAATTTGGCGAAAATGCGTGCCACCAAATCGGCAGGCAGAGTTTCGCCGATACAAAACACTCGCTTCAACGAGTGACACGAATCGGCGTTAGGATGCTCGAGAAATAGTGCTAGGGAGGACGGAACAAAAACCAGCGTCGAAATCTTCTGCGCATTGATTTGCGCGACCAGATAATCCGGGTCGGCTTCGAATCCTGGGCGGGCCAACACCATCGCTGCGCCCGTCCCCAAAGACCAAAAGAGTTCCGGGATCGAGCAATCGAACGTGTAAGCCGCCCTCTGCATGAAGCGATCTTCTGGGCGCAAAGGAAAAGCTTCTTGCATGCGGGACAGGAAGCTGTACACCGCGCGGTGCGGGATCATTGCTCCTTTGGGTTTCCCGGTCGAACCGGAGGTATACAGGACATAAGCCAAACTTTCCGGGCTAAGTTCGGCAGGAATGGGGCGCCCAAGTGCCGGGGATTTCTCTTCGAGCCCGAGAATCGGGATCTGGAGTTCGGAAGGCAACTTTCTTCTGAGCTGATCCTGCAATAGGATGGCGGCGGGTCTAGCCTCCTCGATGATTACCTCAAGTCGCTGGCTCGGGTCTGCCGGATCTAGGGGCAAGTAGGCTGCGCCGGCTTTGAGGATGGCCAATATGCCAATAACCATTTCCGGAGAGCGTTGGGCCGCCAGAGCAACCAGAGCGCCGGGTCCGACACCCGCGGCCTGTAAACGACAGGCCACTGCGTCCGACGCATTATCTAATTCCTTATAGCTGAGCGGCCGGTCCTGGTGGATTATCGCTATGTTTTCTGGCGTCTCAGCTGCCTGTTTGGTAAAGGTCTGATGAAGCAGTATGCCGGTTGGCGTAGCCGCTTTGCACTGAGGGGCGTCAACAGCTAGTAAACCGGTAGATGGTTTCATCGCAGTACTGTTTCCTTGAGTCGGCGAGGTGGTTTAATCGCAGTCGCAGCTCCCATTTCCAAGAGGCGGTTCTCGCTTATCTGGTCATAGATCCAGTGATAGGTAAGCTCCAACCCGTCTCGCAATGACGTCGACGGTTCCCAGCCAAGCACCTTTCGGGTTAACGTGTTGTCGCTGTTGCGCCCGTTTACACCTTTTGGCGCTGAAAGGTTGTATCTTCTCTCCAGCTTGACTCCTGCGATGTCCTCTACGATGTCGACTAGCTGATTAATCGAAACTAGTTCGCTACTACCTATATTGAGCGGATCAGCGAAGTCGCTTTCCATCAGCATCCGGCTGCCCTTCACACAGTCAGTAATGTACATAAAGCTGCGCGTTTGTTGGCCGTCGCCCCAGATCTCGATTTCGGGTCTAGCAGAAAGTTTTGCTTCGATCACCTTTCGGCAGATGGCCGCTGGAGCTTTCTCGCGTCCACCCTGGTAGGTTCCCTGCGGGCCGTACACATTGTGATAACGCGCCATTCGCGTAATCAGTCCGTAATCCTCACGGAAATGGCGGCTCATCCGCTCGCTGAAGAGCTTTTCCCACCCGTACCCATCCTCCGGTAAAGCGGGATAGGCGTCTTCTTCTTTAAGCGCAGTTACGTTCCAGTCCTTCTGCTTATCGCCGTTGTAGACGCAAGCCGAGGAAGAGAAGAAAAACCGTTCTACCCCGGAGTCCTTCGCCGCAATGAGCAGGTGTGTATTAATCAATACACTGAGCATGCAAGCGCCCTTGTTTAACTCGATAAAACCCATCCCTCCCATGTCCGCAGCAAGGTTATAGACAAGCGCGACGTGGTCGGTGGCTTGCCGGCAGGCATCCAAGCTTTTCAGGTCCAGGGTTAAGTTTTCGGCGTCGGGAAACAGCTGGTACCATTCCGAAAGCGGCTTTATGTCTACCGCCCGGACCTCGAAACCATCGCGGCAAAACGCTTTTACGAGATGGCCGCCAATAAAACCACCAGCACCTGTTACCAGAATCCGATTATTTTTGCTCATTTCTTCGTTCTTTTTTTGTTAAATCATAACCTGCCCACTGGGAGACCTTGTTTTCACATTGTGAGTGTCTATTAACGTTGCCTGGTAGGGTTAGCTGGGACCGGTATTGAATACCCCTCTACTGATTCTCATGGCGTCCGTTAGGCGAGTAGTAGATAGGTGACACCGATTTCAGTAAAGGTTGCGTCCGTGCATATCCAAGTTGTTAGCAGAAATGCTGATGGGGTTTAGATCGCGACTATCAATCTGCGTTTTTATGTTTAAAAAAAGTGAGCAACATAGTCTGGAGATCGAAGCGCAGGTTCCAGTGCTCGACGTAATAAAGGTCGTAGGTAATTCGTTCTGTTAAGTCCGTGTCACCACGGAGACCGTTCACTTGCGCCCAGCCGGTCATGCCCGGTTTAACGGTGTGGCGAGCGTTGTAATGGGGAATCTCCTGCTTGAAGTTGCGAATAAGTTCCGGTCGTTCTGGCCGCGGTCCGACCAGGCTCATGTCGCCTTTGAGCACATTCCAAAATTGAGGGGTCTCGTCGATGTTCCACTTGCGCATGAACTTGCCGATCCGAAGGCGACGTGGGTCGTCTTTGATAGACCAACCGGCCTTACCGTCCGGCTCGGCGTCCAGGCGCATGCTCCGTATCTTGAGCATATCGAAAGGCTTACCATTCCTGCCGGAACGTCGTTGCCGGTAGAAGATGGGTCCCGGCGACTCAAGGTAAAGTACTGCGCCGAAAACCGCGATTAGCGGTAAGGACAGCAACACTCCGACTATACCTCCAATGATATCAAACAGCCGTTTAACCACTCGGTTGAACAAGCGATCGAGAGGTAGGCGGGATACGCTAAGAATGGGAATCCCGTTTAGCGTTTCCAGATATAGCCCGGAAACCAAGATGCTGAAATAGGAAGGTACAACCTTAAATTGGACCATTTCCATCTCGCAGAGGGACGCTAACGAATCCAGGTGCTTGACGCCCAGGTTAGCGTCGACAATGAGTACGATATCGATCGCCAGGGTTTTGATGAGGTCGGGAATATCGCTGTACCGACCCACGTTCGGAAGATCGTCCGGTGGTTCCTTCTGAAACTCTCCCTCCGGAATGGGGACACAGCAAACTACATCGTAAGGATTGGACGCATCACTTTCAATGATGGCACGCAACCTTTGGGCATACGCAGTCCAACCGACGGTGAGGATTCTGTGCCGGTGCTTGTGCACTATAAATTCTCGTTGCAGGTAACTGTAAAGGCACCGGCGCCAGGCATAGAGGCCGACTATCGCCGTGCTGGTCGCTAAGGCGACATAAGCCCGGGAAATGGGAGGACGAAAATTAAATAGAAGAGAGAATCCCAGGAAACCTGCGCCCCAAAGTAAGCAGGGGCTGACTACCTGTTTGAGCCGTGAATGCCCTTGGAGTAACCACCCGGCATCATAGGTTTGCTTCTGTGCGAATAAGAGGATCAGCGAAACAGAACCGCAAATGATGTAGTTGAAATAGTCGCCTAACATTATCTCTTGCGCGTCTACACCGAACGCGCGCAAGGGGGTATGAAAACGTAGCCAAAAGGCGGCGAGTTGAGATATAAAAACCACTCCGGCGTCGCCGGCAAGGCAGAGCAAAGCAATTCGGTAAGGAAATTCCCTGCATTCCTCGGTTAAGCTGTGGTCAGCCAGATTTAGCGCAGGTGGCATGAATTCTCTAACTTCATTCCGGTACGCGTCTTCCAAGGCTTTCATTTTGGTTTTGCAACTTACTGTTCTAATCAATGGGTGGTTGGACGCTGGTCGACAGCGAGAGTTCTAGCCCAGCGCCTATGGGCTCTCGCGTGGCGAAAAGTGTTCGAGCGAGCCGTTGCTCTCAGTTACCGCCGTTTCGGTGGGATCTAAAACGGTCACCAGTGATGCGTAAACGCTCAGTGGTTAATATTAAATCGGCAGAAGTGTACCCGTTGCGTGTCCTAATCCAGTTGTCGCCCGGTGGCTGGCCTGGCGATTAACTAGGATTCAAACCCGACGCCAGGTACAAATTGTCATGGGGGTTGCTCATACATGATGAGGGAACAATTCGCTTAAGAGTTAACCGTATAACTATTGCCGAAGTATTTTAAGCTCACGATCAATCGTATGAACGGAGAGAATCGGATTGGTTATTGTTGATGTCTTTCGAATTATTGGTTAGTTCATGACAGATCTGGAACTCAATCCAAGGTGTACAGCTGCCGAATTGACTTTGAAGTTAATATGTTTGTCGGAGACGGCAACGAGGTCTCCTTCTCTAAAAGCGTTGGGACTTATGCCCTAACGGATTGGGTAGTTTACCTCAGTCAGACAGCCGCAGGGGAAGACTCGATTCATATCGCGGTGGGGACCAGCTCCTCCTGCGCCGTGGCGGCGGCGCCGAGACCGAAACGAATTCCCTAGAATCAATTGCGGCCCAGGTTCTAAGGCACGAATACGGACGAGGCAGGAGCTCGTCCCTACCGCTGTCTCAAACGTCGTCATCTTTTGTCTCGAGTTCCTCGGAGGCAACGCTCACCGGCGTCGTCCGCCGTGTAGACCTTGAATCATCGATAGCGGCAGGTTGGACAATAAGAGACGAATTCCTCCGCGGCATGGTCTATTCCTCGACAATAGAAGCACAATGGAAGGACAACAATTGAGCAAACCGAGCGCATACAAGAGATCGCCGGGATTAGACAATTCGACTTGGTACATGGGCAATCTCGTTAGCCAGATGGCGGGGCCTGCTGACAACGGCCGTGCTTTCGACCTCATTATCTTTAAGATGAGACGGGGCAACGAACCACCACCCCATGTCCACGCCCGAGAAGATGAGTTCTTCTACGTTCTCGCAGGTGAAATGCAGGTGTATGTCGAGCGCCAAACCTTCGCAGTGAGGGCCGGCGAATGCATGTTTCTACCTCGCGGAAAACCTCATGCATTTCTGGTTACATCTGAGGAGCTGGAGAATATCGCGTTAATCAGTCCTGGCGGCTTCCTTGACGCAGTTAATAAGATGAACGCCCCGGCAGAGCGGATGGAGGTGCCGACAGACCTCGATACCATAACCTACGCGAACGCGGATCTGGCGGATATCATCAAAGTGTTTGAGCGGCACGGGGTGCGATTTCTGAGCGCAAATGAGATCGGCGCGGAGATGCCGGAATATCCACGCTAAAACTCATCTCGGACAACCACGTTATCCGCTGCATAGCAGCGAGTGGGGAGCTTAGCTGGAAGGGGCGATTGTGGCTCTCCGCTCGTTTGTGCGGGTATCGCGTGCAGTAGAAGGGTTCGTTAGGCAGACTTTTGAATTGAACAGAAGAGCATAAAGCGGCGTACCCGAAATCACAGTCAGCCCCGGAATTCCTCGCGGAATTGATGAATGTGCAACCTCAGTTGCACAAAGGCCACAAAGAAGGATGTCGGATTTGATTGGGTGGGTCGCCAGCGCGGAAACCCGAATCACGACGCGGTATCGGCCGCCTTGGCCTTAGGGGTGCTGTCTGCACCGCCCTTCCATAAATGAAAAGATAAGCCGAATCGTGAAGTGCTCAAAACTTCTATATTGAGTGCTATATTATTTAAGGCAAAATTTCTTTGAGACCTTTGCTGCCTTCTGTTCAAAGCTTCTTCAGAGTCTCCTGTTTCTCGCGGCCGGTACGCACACCAGACAGCGACAAGCAATTGTAGACTTCCCCGGCTTGTGACCGTGGGCCCCGAAGCTCAACTGACTTATTTAGCTGCTTTGTCTGCGCAATTCAGAGCCGGCTGTTGGACAATTGACGAGCAATAGGTCTTGTCGGCTAGAAAGCCAGCAACCGGCGAGCAAATTCTGCCCGTGGTTCCGGTTTGCTTCGACATCGGTAGACGCAACGTGCCCGCAAAGGACATCGATTGGTGGGCTGATCGGAGAAACGTTAGTCGTCGTTGTTCACATCAAGGCGGTCGGGCATAAAGATTTTTAAGGTGGACGCGGCGCAAAAGCTCACCGCCATGAAGTACTACCTATCGGCCGTTAAATATATTCCCGCGATCCGATCTGCCGATTTTTTGGCCTCCGGGAATAAACTCATCTGGATTCGGGTATCCCTAGTTATGCTAGGACGCTCCGATTGCGCGAGACGATTTGTCCGGGCAGAGCTCGGGCCGTTATCGCGATTAGTTAGAGCGGGAGTCGGTTCAGGAATAGGAAATCTATGATAGTACATTCTGGGACAACGTTAGCCGAGCGTTTCTTTGCAGGAAACAGCGCAACCTATGAACGTATAGCCAATTTATCCTCGCTGGGTCTCGACCAATGGTGGAAGCGTAAAATCGTCAACAAGATACCGCAAAATCCCGGTCGAATTCTCGATCAGGCATGTGGCACCGGTTTGTTGACCTTCCGGATAGCCCAACGCTTTCCTCTCTGCAGCATCGTGGGCGTGGATTTACAGGGCGAATACCTGAGGATTGCCAAACAAAAGGCACAAGCACTCCAGCTTACGACCGTCGAATTTATTCATGGTAGAGCGGAAGATGTTGTGTTGCAGGGTGATTTTGACTGTATCGTGTCTTGTTACCTGGCCAAGTATGCTGATCTACATCTTTTAGTAAATCACGCATACGATATGCTGCGCGAAGGAGGAACGTTGATGATGCACGAATTAACCTATCCAGCTAAACTAGCTGACGCGTTTTTTTGGCGAATTCACTTCAAAGTCTTGCAGGCCTACGGAGACTGGAAACATCCTGAGTGGAGAGTTGCACTGCGTGAACTCCCCAGGTACCTGAAGGAAACCGTCTGGGTGCATGAACTGATGGATGCGCTAAAGGCAAACAAGTTTAGGAATATTAAGGTTGAATATCTCGCCTTTGGCGCATCAGCCATAGTTTCGGCCAGAAAGTAACGAAGCCGTAAACTAGTCTGATGGCATTTTCGATGTCCTTGTCCATGATTATTTAAAAAGGATACGGGCTCTTTGCCTTTTCGATACTAAACGCCCTTGCAGCTTGGTGACTGTCAGCTAAGCCGGCGCGATAATTTCAACTGCGGCAAAGCGAAGAACCTATAGACGCTCTTTAAATGCCAAGATGCCGGGTAAAGAACTCAGCGACAAATCTGTTCGCCTCCTTAGACTCCGGCAGGTCTGGGTTATGCCAGAACGCGTGAGGCAATGCTTCAAAAACGATTAGGCGAGCGTCAACACCTGCTCGAAGGAATGCCCGGTGTAGAATGGTGGTCGCGCTCAGTACAACGTCTCGAGTGCTGGTTATGAACAAGGTCGGAGGAAATCCGCTGAGGTCTGAGTAGAGCGGTGACACGACCGGGTCTCTTGGGTCGGCGGAGCCGATATACTCGGTGTCTATGTCGTTCAGCCCCGCTGGATCGATCGCTTCGGATAGACCTTGTAGATCAAATAAGGCCTCAGAGTCTCCGGCCATGCTAGCGTCGCCGCCGGCGGCGAAAATTCCGAGTGCACCGGGCAAGGGCAATTTGAGCTTTCGAAGCTGCGCGGCTACTTCAGCGGTCAGTGCCGCACCGGCCGAAGTGCCATAGATGCCGATCCTGCCCGGTTGGTAACTCTTTATCAGCTCTTTATAAACCGCGACCGCATCGTCGATCGCTGCAGGGAATTTATAGTCGGGTAACAGCCGATACAGAACGGACACAACCTTGATACCCGATAGGTTCGCGATCGGAATCGATTCGGACAACGATCCGGCGTCGAATCGGAAGCCGCCGCCATGGAGATTGATCAAAACCTTAGAAACGTTTTCTGGAGGTACTGTAATGGGAGTTATTACCCGGACAGGAATTCCTGCGATTGTGTCGGTTGCGGTCTTGACCGGATAAAGCTTTAACGAGTTCGCGCCCATTTCAGCCGCCCATGTCTCCATCGCTATGCGACGCTGTTGAAGGGTTTGTCGGGAAGGGGAATCGCGGCTGGTCTTCCTCAAATACTCCTGTGCTTCCGCACTGATGGTCCTTGGAACGGGGACTATCCGCGCTACAATGGCCGTTCCGTCAGGAGCAACTTGCACGGAAGGGGAGGGCGTCGCTTGAGAGTTTTGGGAATAGATTGGCGATGCCAGCAGCAGCAATGGAATCAGGAGCAGAATATGGCGAAGGAGCGGAAACATGCCCACACTAGAGGCGCGAATTTGTGCCCGAACAAATGTAATCGGACGACTAGCATTTAGGCGTCACTCGCTTTAGGTCCATAGCTGGGCGGGATCGGGGTTTCGTTAACACCCTCGGTAGCAAATCGGCCATAAGAACTTTGAGTCCTGCTCCTATTAGACCGGTGGCTGCGACCGTAACCAAAGCGAGATTAACTTTTCGGCGAAAGGCAGCTTACTTAGTGGTTCTGCGCATCAAGTGAAAGACTAAAGCGAAAAAGACTCAGAACGCGATCTGAGCAGTACGGCATCGCCTCAGACTAAGATTCAAGAATGGCCGTATGGGCATGCCGAATATCCGTGGCTTGGTCGCGCCAGAACGAATCCTCTCCAATATTCGTTGCATGGTCGCCGATTCGTTCAAGAGCCCGGCTGATGAAGATCAGGTCCAAGTACCCGGGCACGTTCTCCGAGTGAGTGGTAGCCCGGACCACAAGCTTTTCGCCAATATCCGTCGTGAGTGCGTCTAACTCCTTGTCCCGAGGTTTTAGGGTTCGTGCGAGTGCGCAATCACTTTCTGCAAAAGCGCGTATGCTATCGTGAAAAATCCCTAAAGCCAGCCGGTAAGGCGGCTCAAGTAAAGCGACTTCGGCCAGCGAGAACCTGCTGTTCAGACGCTTCGCTCTCCGGGCGATGGTCACGGATTGATCGCCAATCCGTTCCAGGTTTGTGCTGACTTTCATCGCGGAAACCACCTGCCTCATATCGGAGGCAACCGGATGAAATCGAACTAACAATTTAACTCCGTCTTGGTCGACCTGCTTTTCAAGCATGTCGATCTGCTCATCTTCAGCAATTACTTGGTCGCAGATTTCGTTGTTGCGAGTTAGAAGCGCTTCGAAGGCGGTCTGAAGACTCCGGTCGGTGAGGCTAGACATCATTAGAACATCGTTCCTCACGCCATAAAGAGCAGTATCGTAGCTGCTAAGGATATGCTTTGTTTGCTCCAGCATTTCGTTTTTTAAGTTTAATGTATTTCTGACGGCTTTACAAAACGATCCGTCGCGCTGCGCGCGATCTAACGAAGGGTGTTAGAATCTTGTTGTGCTAAATATCTTCTTTCAAGAATGGGCAGAGTTTTTCTACGCTGTAGAAGGTATCTTGAAATCGCACTCTGGTCCGCTGACGTAATTGTGAGCGACGTAACATTATAACAGCCGGCAAGCCAATGCAGGAATGGACGGACGAAGCCCAAGGAAGTTCCGCAGTGGGCCAGCCACCCACGCCGCCCCCCGGCTATCATGGTCACGATCGCTGGCTACTTTTATTGGCAGCACTAGTCGGTGTCGTGGGAGGCTTGGCCACGGTTGCCTTTCATGAAGGAATGGCGTTTACCGAAAATCTTGCTACCGGCCATCCCGGAAGTCTCGTGAGCGCGTCCGAGGGATTGGCGCCCTGGCGGCGCGCCATCACGCCGGCCCTAGGCGGCCTGGTAGCGGGAGCGATTCTCCTCCTGACACGGCGGGTAACCAAAGGAAAAAAACAACCTGATTACCTTGAAGCGATCGCCATCGGAGACGGCCGCCAAGATGTTCGCGGAACCCTTTTGCGGAGTGCATCCTCACTTTGTACCATCGCATCCGGTGGCTCGATTGGCCGGGAAGGCGCCATGGTACAACTGGCTGCCGCCACCGGCTCCTGGGTTGGCCAATTGTTCCGATTCCGGGGTGATCAACTAAGGCTGCTGTTAGCCTGCGGCGCAGCTGCTGGCTTTGCATCCGCTTATGACGCTGCCATATCCGGCGCAATTTTTATTGCGGAGGTGGTCTACGGCACTCTGCTCATCCGGCGGCTAGGGCCGCTGATGGTGGCCTCGGTGACAGCCAACGTTACGGTTCATCAAGTCCTCGGCTATGAACCTGTTTACCAAATCCCCACACTCCACGTGAGTTCGCCGTGGGATTTACCGTTTTTTCTCTTGTTAGGAGGCCTGCTCGGCGCCTTGGCCCCGGTCTTTATGGGGTTGTTGGACGGAACTCGGCGTTTGATTAGCCGGCTGCCAGTTAATCTCCCGTTTAAGCTCGCTTTGGGCGGGTTGCTGGTGGGCCTAATCTCGGTCTGGCGTCCTGAAGTTTGGGGCAACGGTTACAGCGTTGTTAATGGGGTACTGCACACCCCCTGGTCGGCAATCTTAGTGCTCTGGGTTTTGATCGCCAAGGTTTTTGCGACCGCCGCGACTTCAGGTTCAGGGGCAGTGGGCGGTGTGTTTACTCCCACTATTTTCGTGGGAGCCATGCTCGGGCTTTTAGCTGGTGATTTTTTTAATTGGTGTTGGCCCGGTTCCTCATTGCCTACGGTCTACGCCGTGGTCGGAATGGGCGCCTTTCTAGCCGCCACCACCCATGCGCCGTTAATGTCGTTTCTCATCGTGTTCGAAATGACTTTGGAATACCAGCTGGTCCCGGCGCTGATGCTGGCTTGTCTTACTGCCTACCATGTCTCCCGGGCCATCCGCAGTGAATCCATCTATCACGACGCACTCCATCGCGGGACCGCTATCGAGGAAGAATCCTGCGTCGCGCCAAGCCAGCCACCGAGTTGAACGCGAAGAGCCGAGGAATAGCCGCAAAAAGACACAAGAAGCTCAAAAACAACCGCGAATGCACACGAATGTAAGGGCGCGAATGGACACTAAGAAGAACAACCGCAGATGAACGCAGATGTACGCAGATATGGTTCGAGGCTTCGATTTCGGGCTGGTCCGTGACCACCACTAAAGCCCTTAGCGATGTCTTTCGGGCCTTGGCAACTGATCCAGTCTGAAAGCGATGGCAAAATGATCCTTGGATCATTCCTATCTGCGCATATCTGCGTTAATCTGCGGTTGTTGTTTTTCTTCGCGTTCATTCGCGTCCTTCCATTCGTGTCCATTCGCGGTTATTCTTCCTAACGCATTCGCTTGTACGCGGTTGAAAGGTCCCAATGAGCGCGACTCCGGTAAGCCAGAAAGTCGTAGAACATCCTTCCGTGGACTCACCCAGTGAGTTGCAGCTTAAACGAATTTTGGTCCCGACCGACTTTTCCGAAAGCTCGGAACGCGCGCTGAGATACGCGGTTCGCTTAGGCGCACCGTATAAAGCGGAAGTCGTACTTCTCCACGTTTTCCATCTCAAAGAATACCTGGGGCTATTGTCCCAAAAAGAAGACATCGATTCCGAGACGGCGAATCAAGTGCTGGAAGCTTCCAAAAACGGGGCAATGGAGAAACTCGAAGACCTGGTCCGTCGCCTTGATGGCAAAGGAGTGGTGGTGCTCCCGATTCTTTTAATTGGCGTCCCGTTCGAAGAGATTGTCAGATACGCCGGCGAACGGGAGGCCGACCTGATTGTAATGCCAACCCACGGACGAACCGGGTTGGCTCATTTTCTATTAGGGAGCACTACTGAACGCGTGATCTCGCATTCGGTTTGTCCGGTTTTAGCTATCAGAGCGCGACCGGGGGAAGGTGCCTAGCTCCGTAGGAGCGAAATCTTTATAGTTCTGATCGAATACAGCAACCCTTTCGGGACTGGCCCGATTTTAGAGCCGGTCGGGACCTAAGGAGCTATTATCTCAGTCCGGTCCAGCCCGGTCCACCCCAGCCGCCCCATGTACCCCAATCCGTTTCTTCCCCGAACCCGGCGGCTTCAAGGCTTTCTTTTCTAAATTGAATCGCTGTACGAATCTGCGTGTAAGCTTGGTACTGAGTTGGACCACCTACGTAAGCCTGATTATTAGCCGCGTCGGCGAAAACGTAGTAGGTCTTCCCGTCTTTGTGGACCAACGTTAGTCTATCAGATGGGAGTGCTTTGAGTTTTCGTTCCTGCGCGGGGTTACGAGGGACGATCACTTTGAACCCGGCGGCGATTAGAAGCTCCTCTTTGTGCTGTGTCTCCCTCTGCGTCATCGTGCAGCCAACTGCCAGCGCTAAAAGCACGACGGTACCGATGAGGTTGAATCCGGCGAATATACGTTTCATGATTTCGCTTTTCTTCGTTAGTTATTTTGTGATCCAGAATCGGCTATGGGGGTGGGTGATAGTGATCGGATATGATCCAGTTATGAACTGGCAAGTCGCTTCTAGACAAGCCTAGCGAGCTGCTCTACAACGCGGGCATTGGCCCATTGTAGGCTAACCGAGATCATGGAAGAACGAAAAAGTGGCTAGGAAACGTAAAATCTTACCACTTTTCTAAGACCCTAGCAGATTCTGGCAAAATGCCGTCTCCCGCGGCAACAGTTTTTGAATCAAAACCCGCAGGCGGCTTGATTTGAAAATGCTCTCCTGACCTACTTTCGCTCCGCGCTTGATACGCCGTCTGTGGCGGTGAATGCCGACAGCCCATAATCAGCGTTCGTTCCCCGGCCCTGTCCTTGTCGTACCTGAAGCCAAAACCCGATTCCTGGATTTCCGCCGACGTAAGTCGTATCGGTAGCTCGAATTACCTCGACGCCATTGACGTAGCCAATAATTAATCCATTTCCATCAATGGTCGCCTTAACTACGTCTCCTGTCTGAATCCCATGATAGTTGCTGTTGGCGTATTGATTGAGGTAAGTGAAATTCCCAAGTGCTCCGTTCCATCGAACGATCGTCGCATAACCTCCTGGATGATAAGCCCGGAACAGGATCTCATATCCGGTTGAGCTGTGAGCCGTTATGGTACTATGAAGGCGAAGCTCCACCTCTTGAAGGCAGGTACTGCTCTGGTTCTGTGAGAATACGGTGGCCTGTACGGTCTGTAACGGTCCCCATGTGCCGGTGAGAATGGAGGTAGAATCATCATATGGATTCTTGCTTGTGCCGTCTTCGGTGCCGAAAACCAATCCTGACTTTGTACAGCAGTCGGCCCAGTCAACGCCGTCCGACGCGCCGTTTTGCCAATGGCCAGCTTCAGATATCGGATTCTCCGTCTTCGCAAAGTTGGTGGTGTAGGTCATGGCGGACGCACAGCCGTAAAAGAAGACCAGGCCGGCGATTAAAATAGACATGGCTGCTTTATACATTTTTTCTCCGTGCGACCAGTTACCTCAGCGCAAACGCGGCAATATTGTAGGGATCATCCGGGACTTAAAGCACCGGGGTGTAATCAATTTGCCGGTTCTTATTGCTTTTAGGGCTATTGCGGGGGAAAGCAGGGTCTTCGTACTGTGCCGGGGCCTGATGCTGCCGGATGCGAAAGCGCTGGGGCGCATCTTGCGAGCTCTATAATGCTGGCGACTGCGATCAAAGCGGGACTCACAATCTGCGTGAGCTTGCTTTCCGATTTAGAATAACCCAGCCGGACGATCGAATCTACACTGCTCCGAGCCGTTACGACTTTGAATGCTCTGCGTCGTACCGTTCTGCGAACCGCATTGCTTCTGTGATGGCATTGCCTCCGTCGACCGACTCAAAAGTAATGGTTTGTTTTTCCTCGTTCGGATCCTCGGACCAAATATCTAGCACGGCTCTACCACCAACTGATGGCACAATGACGTACTTCGGCATGTTAGCGCTCGCTATGTACGAACAGAGACACCCAGGAGCCATGTCGCATAAGTACCAGAACGGATTATTGACGATGATCTTAACGATTTCGCTGTCACTGCTAGCCCAGGGTAAGCCACCCCAAGAACGAGGCGCATCAGTTATCCACACCCGGACACCCGCCCCTAAATGATAGGGGCCGAGGCCGGGGTAAACGCTTTCTGTCTCCGTGTCGGGTAAACGTTGCACGGACAGATCTAAAACCAGGTCTAAGCTACCCTCTGGGTAAAGTTCTCGCCATCTAATAAGAATCGCCTCATAAGCGAATGATCTGGCTTGCGCTTCGAAACCTAATTGGCTTTGGGCACGGCTGTCCGCAACTTCAACAACCGTTTCTAAGGTGACATCTGTCGCCCGTGCCTTGACCTGATAAACGTTCGGCATAAGGACCAATTGAGAGGCACAATCTTGTACTTCGGCAGGTTACCGCTCCTTGAGTACGAACAAAACACCCAGGAGCTAGCCAAGCCTTCTCTTTCTAAGTATATCACGCAAGCGTTTTCCTGTCTGGCGACCGGGAAAGCACGGCAGTGTGTGAGTCGACACTCGAAAAGAAGACGATCTGCATCTATCTGCCTGCAAGTTGTATTAATTCGTGTTCATTCGCGTCCATTCGCGGTTGATTCCAACTTTGCGCCCTTTGGTCAGTCTCGGTATTAGGGGTCACGTTTTAAAGACATGACCCGGATGCGGGTCTCCTTTTCTTTCGTTTATCCGGCTCGGCTAAGCCGTCGATTCTGTTTTGACCTCAAAGGCTCGTTCAACGATATCCGCTGCCATCGAAAGACCATTGGTCCGGCCAATTATTTTCTGAAACTCGCGCGCGTTTTCCCGGTAAGTCGGGCAGTTCAGTACTTCATCGAGAAGCGTTGACAGGTGCTCCGGCGTCAGATCCGCGAACGACATGGTTACTCCGGTTTTTTTGGCTGCAATTCTTGCGGCGATTCCGGGTTGTTCAAAAGTTACCGGTATCGCCAGCTGGGGTACGCCCTCAGTGAGAGATTCCAGCACGGTGTTTAACCCAGCGTGAGTGATGCAGACCGAAGTTCGTTTCAGCAATTCCAATTGCGGCGCGTGATTAACCACAATCGCGTTGCTGGGTACTGGCCCGATCTCTTTAGGGTTAAGCCGATCCCCGATAGAAAGAACTAGCTGCGTGTCTTTATGCTTGGCAACCCCCGCGGCAATCGCACGGAATACATCCGACCGACCATTCATGATGGTGCCCATGGATGCATAAATCAGGGGTTCACCAGTCAATCGGCCCCAAGGGAAGTCCACGGTAGGCCGAGCTTTAGCATCGTGAAACGGACCCGTGTAATGAAACTGCGGAGGCAGTAAAGGGTGTTGAAAATCGAACTCCTTAGGAAGCTGGGTAATATAAGCGCGCTCGGAGAATACCCACGAGGGATGATCCAAATCGGTTTTGAACCCGAGTTCTTTAGCGTAAGACTTGGTTCCCTCGTTGTAACAAAACCTTACCGCCTGAGTGATGGCTTCTAGATTTCTGGTTAACGCTTCCGGCGTGGTCTCGTGCGGCCAACCAAAAATACCGGCGGGAGTATAGCCGGAGAAGTCGATGTAAAGCGCGTTGGCTACTGTGACGTACGGTATCTGCGATTTCATCGCGCCCAGTTCCACAAAGAATTGTATTGGATCGAGGAGGAGCGCTTCCACGCCGGTCTTGTCCAATAGTCTGGGCAACGATTTAAAAATCGCCTCCGTTTCTTTCGCGGCGACACTGCAATAGAGAGCCAAAGCTTCATTCCCTTCAAGCATGCTCATTTCCGGCCGGTTCGTGTTCATATCGTCGTGCTTGTCTCCCGGAATACACGGGAAGCCATTAGCGCTCGATGAATAGAGAAACACGACTTCGTGGCCGCGCTCCTGAAGCTGTCGGGCCAGCGCAGTCATTGGATTGATGTGACCGGGCAAGTTCGGACAGATACAACCTATTTTCATGGCCAGTACATTAGAGGGACGATCGTTCCTCGTATTGGTGGAACCCGCTCCCCCTTAGGCGATTCTCGACGCGCGGAATTGTCCAGGTGTAACGCCGGCAATCCGTTTGAAATGAAAGCATAGCTGGCTTTGGTCTGAGAAACCGGCAGATACTGCGATTTCGGCCAGACTAAGCTCCTGCTGTCCGCGTAGGAGTTGTTGTGCTCGTTCAACTCGTCGCTCAATAACGAATTGGTATGGCGCCAAACCGGTAGCCGCTTTGAATTGACGTGCGAAATGATCCGGGCTGAGATGGACCAACTCGGCCATTCGTCCCAGTGTGGGTCTGTTGTCTAGGTTCGCCATGATGTAGTCAATAATCGCGGCGAGCTTTCGGCGAGGGAGCACTCCACCTTCACGAGTTGCTGGCTGGCGGAATCCGAAAACGTGGCGGATCAAATGAACAGCCAAAATGTTGGACAGCGACTCAATCAGAAGTGGCCCACCAAGTCCTTTCGCCTCTGACTCCGCTGCTATGGCCAGCATGGCAGAACGGAGGTCAGGCGCGAAAAAAGCGTCGAGCGGCGGGATTGCCCAAGATAAGTCTCGCTCGAAGGATTTCGCCGCTACTCTTTTAACCCAGGCTGCCTCGAGGTAAACCTGCAAGCAGCCTTTAATACCTCGCCAGCTCACGTCCGCGACTTCGCCGGCTGGCACAAGTGCAATTGAACCGAGCGGAGGCGGTGACTTTCTGTTCACTCCCGGGCATCTGATGTTCATCTCCTTGGGAGGTTTAGTGAACAGGACGATGACATGCTGTGATTTTGCACCGATACGAATCTCGTCGCTCTCGAGTGCGCGATGATGCGACAATTGTAGTCCAAATGAGCCCAAAGTCTGGCCGCTCGTGTCCGGCCCGGTAGGCGAAAAGTCGGGTGGGGAACTCGTTGTCGTGCCTTCGCTTGATCGCCGAAGTGGCAGATCATTCGCTAGCTCTCGGTGCAGCTTCATGTTAGGAATACACAATTAAGTCGCGCCAACGAGGAACTGGTGATGGTTTGTCTAACCTGCCGTAATCGATGACCCAACTGGGATACGGGTCTTGGCTGCCCCTCACGCCGCCCGTTAAACGAACATTCGGACTAGGCCGGATGGGTGTAACGCCAGAATGTCGTGCAAAACGCACTATAATTAAATAGGAGACGTCTACCCGGTTTCCCCTTGTACGGAAGTACTTCTATGGATAGGACTCTCGCCCCGATAAGGAGGATCATCCTTAATAAGACGGATCGCGGTAAGAAGTCTATTTCCTATCTAATTAAGTATGCAGAAAAGTCAGTTGTTGGGCGTACTGAGTATCGTGGTCAGTTTCACGGCTGCGCACGCCGGTGATGACCGCTTTGGGTTTGCCACACATTTCGAGCAGGGCTGGCCAATTAGTCCGGATATGCAGTATATCGCTGCCACCGGCGTATCGTACATTCGCGATGATCTCTACGTCGGGAATTGGGAGCCTACTAAAGGAGTCTATACCCTGCCTTCGCGGGATATGGCTTGGCTCAATGCCGCCCAAGCCAATGGGTTAAAAGTCGTTGGTGTTCTAGGCCCTAACTACCATTACACAGACAATTACGATCCGATCGCGATGTCCAATCTTGCGACCTGGATCGCCCAGACGGGCTTAGTCACTGCGTTCGAGATTGTTAATGAACCGAACAACGCATACGCGCGTTATGAAGGGTCTAACTGGGAAGCGAAGCCCGTGGCGCTCACTAACGCGGTAACGGCTGCGGTTCACGCGGTTAACCCGTCCATTCAAGTGATTGGCCTGGGTGCGCAAGGCACGCAAATTACTGACATGCTGGCAATGGGAAGCTCCATGGATGGTGTCGTTTACCATCCCTACGGCAACGGGTACGGATTTATTCCCGAGTCAACCTATGAATGGGAATGGCGGGACTATGGAACATGGGTCCAGGTATTAAGCTCGAAGACCAAATTGCCCAAATGGGAAACCGAATGGGGGATTGGTACCACCTCCAATTTTACCAACACGAACCAAGCGGAATTTATAGCCAGGCGATTACTGGAAGCGGCTGGCCTTGGCGTCGACCATACATTTATTTACGAATTCCAAGATAACGGCACTGAGCTTTACGGAGTGGCTTCGAGCAATCCGACGACACCTAAGATCGGGTATTACGTGGCCCAGCGAGTTATATCGACTGTGGCCGGTGTGCGGGGCGGGACCAGCTTTGTGACCATCAACTCGGTTGCTAACGGGGATTTCGCCGATGTTAAAGCATTTGCCTATCAGGGTTCGATTAACAAAACCGTGGTTGCTTTTTGGTTCGGAAACTATGACCCTCGCACTCCGCCGCCGGCGAGCACCTGCGAGCTTACGTTTAGTGTTCCCGGTGCGTTTATCCAAGCCTACGTGATGAACGCGATTACCGGAACTCAGGTGCCATTGTCGTCTTATAGTTGGTCGCAAAACGGGACCCAGGTTTCTGTCTCCGGGCTGCCGATATCAGATCAACCGGAAATGATCGTCATGCAGTGACCAACCGATCATCGATCAACTCGCAGGTATGATGACCTGCACTTCGATTTCGCAGTGGTTAGGCTTTGCAGCTGTAGCATCAGCGGACGGATCATTTCGTCAGCAGTCACAACGCCTGCGCTTTTTATTGTCTTCTAGGACAAAATCCGCTGGTGGCCAAACTCTTCGTATTAGGGGGAACCTTTTCTTCAGATCTGGACGGAATCTTTACTAATTCAGTAGACTTTGTAGTCTTTTAAAGCTACCAATCAAAAGGACAACCCGCAGATCAACGCCAAATCGAAACAACCATGATTCGCCAAGCTGGAGAGAAGGAGGGTCGATTTCACCAAGCTGCTTCGCGCTTTTTAGCCTTAGCGCCGGTAGTCGAACAGGTAGAGATCAAAGGCAACCACCTCACGTTTGGTCTCAGTGACGGCAACCGCGTCGCAGTTCACCTACTCCTTTATCCTAAGCTGCTGGATGCTTCCGAGTTGCAGCGTAAGAGCTGGAATCTGATTGCAGGCGGTAAAGGCGTACGTTGGGCAGATATCGACGAGAATATCTCGGTTACCGGGCTATTGGCCTTACAGAAGGTCCGACGTCGTGTCGACACTTTGGACGTCTAGGATCCTGATCGCGGCCGCAGAAGCGGACTATGGAGAGGTGTTTGGCGAAGGCGACGGCAGCGGCGACAGTTTGTAGATGTGATCGAGCACCTTCACCCAGAGGGTATTGGCGGTCTGCTGCTCGTCGAGCGACACAGCCAGATTGGTCCAAACGATAAGCGTCACGTCGTTGGCCGGGTCGTAGCTGATTTTCGAGTTGTAGCCCGGGGTCTCGCCGCCGTGAAAATAAATCGTGTTCGGTCCCCAGCTAAGTTCGACGATGCCATACCCGTACTTTTGGCCCTCGGGCTTGCTCGGGTCCTCAGGCTTGAGGCTGTCGAGCCAGCGGCGTTGGTAGGCGGGGTCGAGCACACGGCCTGTAACCAGTGCCTTGATCCAGGTGGCGAGATCGAGGGCGGTGGAAATAACGCCCCCGGCGGCAGCGGCATTGGAATGGTTCACTCCCGTATAGTCTTTCGGCAGGAGGGTGCCAGCTCGTGCCGCAGACTGAACCTCGGGCGAGTAAGGCGGTTCGCCCACTAACGCGACCGAGGAGCTGCCGTACAGGTAGCCGTGCGAGTACGGTTCTGGGAGGGTGTTCACGGTGCCAGCGGGGAGCAGGGTGTTTTGCATTCCCAGTGGGCCGAACAACCGGTCCTGCATTGCCTTTGCCAGCGGCTTGCCGTCGACCTTTTCAACGACGAGACCGAGAAGCGCATAGTTGGTGTTGTTGTATTCGTACTTTGTACCCGGCGCGAAATTGGGTGGGTGCGCAAATGCAATTGCCAGTAACTCGGCGGGGGTCCAAACCTTGGCCGGGTCCGTGTCTATGGTCGCCGAGATTATGGGGTCGTTGGTGTAATTGTAGAGGCCGCTGCGCATTTCCAGCAGCTGGGCGATGGTGATGTTGTCGCCGTTGGGCACGCTCGGGACGTACTTGGACACCGGATCATTGAGCCCAAGCTTGCTCTCCTGGGCCAGCTGCATGATCACCGCTGCCGTCATGGTCTTGGTATTCGAGGCGATCCTGAAGTGGGTGTCGACGCGGGGCGGGTTCTTGGTGTTCAGTTGGGTGGTGCCGCTGACGGCGGTGAAGTCACCTTGAGGTGTGCGCAAGAAAACAACGGCGCCGGGAACAAGCAGTTCGCGGGACGTCGCGTCGACCAGGTCCTGCAAGGCCACCTGGCTGATTGGCTTCAGCCCGGAGCCGGACGTCGGGGCTGCCATAGTCGATCCCGTCGAGAATCCGAGCACTGGGCCGCCGAGGATGACGCTCATCAATTGGACATAGCTGCGCCGAAACGCCAGTCGCGATCTCCTCATAAATGTTCGCATGCGCAAATTCTCATCGTTCTCATACTAATACGCCTGACCGTCCCAACACAACGCTTGGAACCGGTTGGGTCTGGCGTTGTATAGCCGATCGCGAACCAGTCCGTCTAGTCCTTCAAAGCCCTGGTCGATGGAAAAAGGGGTCAGTCAACAATTCTGGCTCTCCGCGTTTCATGTGGGTACCCGGCCATGAGAAATAGGAAACTCCAAAAAAGCTTTAAACAGAAGGTCGCAAAGACCTCAAAGGGGAGCGTGCTCCGTAGGAGCCAAATCTTTGTAGCCCACCGTATCTCACCAGCGGCAGCTCCGTAGGACCGACATCCAAGGCGTAATTGAGGTATGCAAATGTTGTCGATATATGCCGCTCCTACGGAGCTAAGCCGCAATTTTTTCCAGAGCAGCAAAGGAGCACTCAAGGGAGTTTTCAGAGAGAACCGTGCCTGGCCATTGGCCGCGTTGTACAGCGAAGTTGGAACCCGGACGGTAATCCCGAGCTTGCATCACGTTATAATCCGGTATTAGCGTCCGACCCGAAGAAGGCCGAGCCGTTTGCGAGGGGTGATGTCGAATTCAAAAACCTGGCCGTGCAGCAGTGCGAACATTTAGAGTTTAGCGGAATCGTTCCCGAATAATCGATTAGCCATGCAATTCACGATCAATTGTCGTCTCGTCTATCAGGTAATCGGATCGGGCTCGTTTCTTTTCAATGTGGCAGTCGCACGCAACTCATTCCAACGGGTCATCAGCGAGGATATTGAGATAACCGGCGGGGAATCAGTGGAGGAGGGATTGCAGAGCGGGCAGCGATTGCATCGCGTCATCGCAAGCAATGGTAGACTTGAGCTGACGTACAACGCAGTCGTTTCTATAGAAGCCGAGCTGCTTGAAGCAAATGGTCTCCATATGGCGCCGTTGCACGAATTGCCTTCAGAAGCGCTGGTATTCCTCTATCCCAGCCGATTTTGCCAATCAGACTTGCTTGGCCGGTTTGCCCGACGCGAGTTTACTAACATTGAATCCGGGTTTGAACGGCTAAGTCGAATCTGTAACTGGATCTACGAGTATGTCGAGTATTTGCAGGGCACTACCAATTCGAGTACTTCGGCTTTTGATACGGCCACCCAACGAGCAGGCGTGTGCCGCGACTTCGCCCACCTGGGGATTGCTCTTTGCCGGGCTCTGGGAATTCCCGCGCGTTTTGTCAGTGGCTATGCCTACGGACTAAACCCACCGGATTTTCATGCCTATTTTGAAGCCTTTCTGGGCGGCCGCTGGCTCCTTGCCGATGCGACTAGGCTGGCACCGCCAACGAGTTTTATTAGAATCGGGCAGGGGAGAGATGCAGCGGATACGTCATTTGCTACGATTTTCGGCAATGCGAGCCTGACGGAAATGCGGATCTCCAACGAGTTAGTGAATCCCGACCTTACTCCGCAATATGTAGCCGGCCCTATCTCCAACTGCCCGCCTTGAACGTTCAAAAGTAACCAGACAGAAACTGGAAGCGAAGCGTGGTTGGATTGACCGGCCGGATAGGCAATGGAGTGTTTTAGCGTATGAAGCCGCGCTCCCGGTGGGCGTCTTCTCGATAAAACTGGTAAAACGCTTATGTTAACGGGCAGCCAATCCAGGAGCTTTTTTTTGCCGGGCCTGCGACGACCGCTTCGTAGTCATTAAACGATACAGTATGAAGGAAAAAAGCCGGCGTTGACATTTAATGTCTACTGACCTCCGGAATATCCGCCTGATGAGAAAGGGTAAATCGAGGGATCTTTGGTCTCGTCGCCTCCTCCAGCGGAACCAACCTATATCGGAAAGCTACTTCGCAGTCTTACCTAGTCGGCGTCCAAACCAAGGAAAGACGAACCAAAGCCCTAAAAAGAGTACTAACAAAATGGCGGCAACGACGAAACTCAATGCCGCGTCATGCAGGATCAGCCGGGCGACCAGAAATACGTCTAAACTGAGCCCTAACGTCAACGGCAGCATTGCGGTAGCCAGGAGTCGCGACGCGATTTGTATAAATCGCCTTGAGACAATTCCCCTTTCTGCGATGCGATGATAGGCGGCAGGAGTCATGATCAAGGCGACTGCACTTGCCACCAGAAGGAGAGCGCACAGGTGCAATTTCTGTTCGACCGGATGCAGATTGTTGAAGCCGTTATTGAGCACCGCGATGAGCTGAAAACCAAAGACCGCCTGAATCCCTGGTAGCACCATCCTCGCCTCTTCAATAACGGTTTTGGTTTCTTGTTCCAAGCTCGCCGGGTGCCATTCGGTGATCTGATACTCCCGGGATCCTGAATCACCCTTGAGCTCTTTCGATTTGGGGGTCTCTGTCATCTGGTTCTACTTGTCTGCCCTCCTGGAAAAGACGAAATTGTTTCTATACCAGATCGCCGATGGACTTTCTAACGGCCCTAAGAGTGCTGTGCCAAGGAAGTTAGAAAGAATTTATGAAATTCGACTCTTTCAGTCGCTGAGCAGCGAATCTTGCGGCCGAACCGCTGGCGAGTTTCGAAATGCTAGCAAACGGTCGTACCGAAGTTCTGATTTTGCCTCTAGTGGTTTTTTTCATCCCAGTTCCACGATTTAGCAGAGGGCGTCTTAGACATCTCCTGGAAAAAAGGACGTTAGAGTACCTCGGAGCTGCCAATCAATTTTCTGACGCGAGATGAAAATAACGCTTTTGCACAATCCTAAGGCCGGCAGCCGGGCGTTCGTCATCTCGGAGGTGGTGCGAAAGCTGGAGAACAAAGGGCATGAGATTCTCTATGTATCAATAAAGGACAAAGATTGGCGCTCCTCATTAGGAGCACCTGCCCAGCTCGCGATTTTGGCCGGCGGTGACGGAACGGTAAGTCGGGCTGCTCCGTGGCTCGCGGCACGAAAGCTCCCTTTCTGCATTCTTCCCCTTGGAACCGCGAACAATTGCGCACGGAGTCTTGTAGAAGTGAATGGCGCCAAGATTATCGGTTCGGATCTGGACCCATTTGCGATAAAAAGCGTTGACCTTGGAATCGTAACCGTTCCGACCGGCCAACATTCTTTTATAGAATCTTTCGGGATCGGGCTTCTACCTCGGTTCATGGCTGATATGCGAGCCTTACAAAAAAAGAACGGTTCCGAGCCCATGACCTCGGCCCAGAACAGACTCGCCATTTCGAAAGAACGTCTATTTTCGACCGCCAGAGAAGCGAAAGCCTTCGATTGTGAATTTCTATTGGATGATAAAATCGTGGACGGTCAATATTTGTTAATTGAGGTGGGTAATTTCCGATCAATTGGCCCTGGCCTCCCGCTAGCACGAAAGGCCGATCCCACGGATGGGTTCTTAAACGTCGTTTGGGTCCGACCGGAGCAAAGAAAAGAGTGGCTTCGATACTTGAAGGCGGCGGGAGCAGGTGAACATGCCTTGCCTCCCGTTGAACAATGCCGGTGCGAAAGCATTACTTTTCGGCACCTGGAAGCTCCCGTGCACGTGGACGGAAAGGTTTTTCCCGAACTGGCGACCCCGTGCTGTGTCGGCGTGCGTCCCGGTGCTTTGAAATTTGTCTCCATCATGGATCCTCAACCGGGATCTCGATAGTAGATCGAAGGGCCACGCTCTGTTGGCAGAGTAGAAGCAGTAAAGTCGCTGAGCGTTGCTTCGTTGGATGGTAAACGACCAAGGCTCAACGCCTGAATACGGCAGGGGTGCAGTAAAGAGAGGCGGGACATCGGTCACCGGGACCCTCAGGTGCTCACATTGGCATCTGGCCGCCAGTAGCGCCGTAAATCTCTCCTGAAACATAACTTGCCTGATCGCTAGCCAGGAAGACGAAGATTGGAGCTAACTCAGCCGGCTGAGCGGCTCGGCCAAAGATGGTCTGGGAACCGAATTCCTTTACTTTTTCCTTTGGCAAAGTAGACGGAATCAGGGGCGTCCAAACTGGCCCCGGAGCAACCGCATTGACTCGGACCCCTTGCTTAATCGCCAAGCCGGCGAGCGAGCGAGTAAAGCTAACTATTGCCGCTTTCGTTGAAGCATATGCGATCAGACTCTCGCTCGGATCAAAAGACTGGATAGAACCCGTATTAATAATCGATGCGCCGGCTTTCATCTGCGGTAAGACGATTTTGCAGAGCCGAAACATGGCGAAAACATTTATACGGTAGGTTTCTTCAAATTCATCAACGGAAATATCATCAAAGTTCTGATAGGATCGTTGAAACGCAGCGTTATTTACCAGGATATCAATGCTCCCGAACGCCTTCAGTGCTTTGCCGGCTATTTCCGCGCAGACGGAGCCCTCACTTAAATCACCTCGTAGTAGAACGGCCTTACGTCCAGCCTTTGTGACCAAACGCTCAGTTTCTTGGGCATCCTCGTCTTCGCACAGATAGGAAATGGCGACGTCCGCGCCTTCCCGAGCGAACGCGAGCGCCACCGCCCGCCCGATGCCGCTGTCAGCTCCGGTAATCAACGCGTGGCGATCTTTAAGCCGGCCGCTACCTTGGTAACTCGATTCTCCATGGTCCACGGTTGGACTCATTTCTTTCTCCGTCCCTGGAGGAGTTTGTTGCTTATCTGAGTACGGCGGCTGCTCGTAAATCTTCCGAGGATCGGTTGCTTTCATTAGATCTTCTCCTTTGGCTCTTATTGGCTTTCGTTTGCTAGCAAGTCGCTGGTCGGGTCATTGTTCGAGCGTAAGCCGCGCCCGGAGAACAGAAAGTTGACGGTTATTGCTGATAAGTGGGGCAGCGGCGACCTCGTGATTTTCATTTCCATCAAATCCGCTGAGAGCTCTTAAAACTCAATTTCCCATCAGGGATGGCTATCCCGATCATCTTACCTAGGAGACGATACCGGCAGGAACTCTTTGTGGTGTTAATGAGAAATGGTAGGAGCCCGGAATCCTTCTCAGGGGCTCAAGACCACTTTTACGCACTGATCTTCTTTGTCCCTAAAGATCTGGTAGGCATATGGAGCCTCATCGATCGACAAACGATGACTAATGATATCATCGAGTCTGATCTTCCGGCTCTTTACCAAATCGATCAATTCATCGATGTATTTCTGTACCGGCGCTTGCCCAAAGTACAGAGACAAACCCTTATCAAAGATCTGACCGAGAGGAAACTTGTCGTAAGGTAATCCGTAGACGCCGACCACGCTGACGACTCCCCCGCGTCGAGCCGCGCTAATCGCCATGGTAAGCGCACTGATGCTACCTTGTTGCAAATGTAAAAGATTTCCGATCTTATCCAGAGTTGATCGATCCGCCTCCATACCGACTGCATCGACGCAAACGTCGGCACCTCGCCCGTCGGTCATGTCGCGAATTCTCCCGACCGCGTCTTCCTCCTGAATATTGATTATTTCTGAACCGGCCACTCGTTCGGCCGCTTGCAAACGATAGGGCTGGAGATCAACACCGATGACCCTTTTGGCGCCTTTCAGCCAGGCGGCTTTTTGCGCCATGAGACCTACGGGCCCGCAACCAAACACGGCCACCGTTTCGCCGCCTGTCATTCTGCTCCACTCAATTGCCGTATAACCGGTCGGCAGGATGTCGGTGAGAAAAAGAACCTCCTCATCCTGAAGGTCCTCAGGAACTTTGCGCGGGCCAACGTTCGCGAATGGGACGCGAACATACTCTGCCTGCCCACCGGAATAGCCACCATAGAGATCCGTGTAACCGAATAAGCCGCCTCCCTTCTCGTCCAGGAGGCCTCCCTCAGGACCATATTTTTCGGGATTTGAATTCTCGCAATGTCCGGGGAAACCGTGCTCGCAAAAGAAGCAGATGCCGCAGGCAATCGGAAATGGCACGACCACTCGATCTCCTTTGTTTAAGGCTCTGATGTCGCTCCCTGTCTCTTCGACTATCCCCATAAATTCGTGACCCATGACCAAAGGCTCAGACTGGGGGATGAGGCCGTTCAGGATATGAAGATCCGATCCGCAAATCGCCGTTCTGGTAACCCTTAAGATGACGTCCTGGGCATGCTCGATCTTCGGGTCTGGAACTTGATCAACACGCACATCGCCCGGTTTGTGGAAAACGACCGCCTTCATATTGGCAGTTCGTTATTCGAGAACAGTCCGGTCCTTCACTTAAAGAGCTGCACCGAAGGTGAACCGTGATCCGGGTTATAACCGGCATGAATTCCAGAGGCGTGTCGCACAAAGCGGGATCGGCACTATAAGCTCAGAAAGAAGACTAAAGACATCCGCCCTCACTCTTGTGGCTCTTGCGGCGGATGACAAGGCAATTCCTAACGAGGTCAGAGAGGTAGTCGGCGAAAGGGGGGCCCAGGGGAGGTTGCGACTCGACTGAGCCCAAGGACAACTTGAGCTCAGCCGAATTCTGCGAAGAGGGACTATTCGCTTTTTTTAATAAAACCAGCGGTATTGATCTTCCCAGTTTTGGTCGGCCTTCTTAACGTTTGTTTCTAAGTTCGACTTGAACTCTTTCTCTGCGTCCGGCGACGCGCAGACATAGAGTTTTCCTTTTAGAACAAAGAAAACGCTAGGATCGATATCTGATGATTGCTTATTGGCCATACCGTTGGCGCAAAACCCGCCGTACTGAGGAACGTATTTGCCGGGGCTCTTTTTAAAGGTGGCTAAGTCCGCTGCTGAACTGAAATAATAGACCGCTCCTTCATACGTCGTCTGGAACTTCGGACTACCTTTCACCGCCTTCTTTTGCGTGAAATAAGCAACGGCATCATAGCCCTTTAAAATGACACCTTTGCTATCCAGGTTTTGCTTGTGCTCACCTTTTTTTAGCCACACCTGTACCCCTCGATCTGTGAGATCTTTGGCCAAGGAAGGCAGACTACTCGCACTGCTATTAGAAACCGAGATCGCCCAAAACGCTAAAGCGACGGTCGTTGATTGGACCAGAGTTTTCCACTGCCAATTGAATTGGTGCTTAGCTTTACCGCCGTGACGAGCGAGATAAAGTTGCCTGATTTGTTTCATATAGTTCTGCTGATCGTTCTCTGTATGACTGAAGCCGATCGTTTCTTATTCCAGAAACGACTTATCATATCCCGTGTCCAAGAATTAGTTATTCACTAATTATTCGCATCCAGGTTGGATCCGTTGGCGGAAGCAACTTCTGGAAAATAGCGAGGGTCAAAACATTACTACCTCGTCTACAACAATTTCAGGGTCAGCGGGCTGTCGAAAATTACTGTCAAAATTTCCGCTTGGATACAATACTAATTTGGTAATATATCACGATCTCAAAACCGGAAGGCGCGCCCGACCCCGGACATGCGTCGTGGCTGCTGGACCCGATGCCGGGAGGATCGCTTCCCCGGGACCGGGTCTTTTCGAGGCCACGACAGACCTGATCCGGCGTCACCTATTTCACAATATGCTTGGAGTTGAGGAACTGGCTCGCAGTTAACCAAAGAATGGTACGCTAGAGTCCAGTTTTGAGGGCAACGTCAATACTTTTCCCTCGGCACGCCGAACAAAGCGGCAGCCGCCGCTAAAGCCCGTGACATTTATCTCTCGTTGGTGGCGGCTGGATGGGACCTTACTTTGCGGCGTTACAAAGCCGCGTCAGCGATCCCGAAGAAGGTGGCTTCCAACGGAGGGACGGTCGGGGATTTCCTGGCCGAGCTGAAGGAGAAATCAGACGCAAAGCCGAAAACACTGGAAGGTTACGCCGTCGCGCTTCGTAAGATTGTTGCTAACCTCATTGGGCAGGGACATGGCCAAGGGGGAGCCAGCAAGCGGACCGCGTGGCGGCAGGCCGTTGAAGCGGTACCGTTGGCGGATTTAACACCAGCCAAGGTTCAACAATGGAAGCTCTCCTTTGTGGCCAACGCCGGCGATGACCCTGTAAAGCAGCGCGCGCCCGATTTCTGCGAATTCATTTCTGCGCCGGGCGAAATCCCTATTTGCGCCTAGTATGACCAAGACTGGCGCGGTATCCCGAAGCCTCGCCGTCGCCCGTTCTGTAAACAGGCGAAGGGCGAGATTCATCGCGAAGCCTCATTTTACGATGAAGTTTCGGAAGCAAGGGGGCGCGGGACGGACCCTTGTCGGGCCTCCGCAACGTCCCGCCGACCGTGTTCTTCATATCGACCACCTGTTTGCGCGCATGCAGCGTCTTAATACATAGGAAGCAAAGACGAACGCCATGACGAGAATCGGATCAAATTTATCCCAAGTACTGCCGCCGCCATTCAGTTGAGAATAGAACACCAGAAAAAGATTGATCGTGAGACCAGCATAAACCCACTCAGTCAATCGAGGCACATTGGGAATCAGAAGGCCGACCCCACCAAGGATGTGGGTCACGCCAATCAGAGGGATGATATAGAGCGGGTATCCGAGCTGCCGATTGGCGATCCTCCATTCGTCGGGATCATGGATTAAATATAACCTTCCGAAGTACACCCAGATGAAGGCGACAAGGGCAGTTATTACCATCGCGGCTATTTGAGTGACTCTACCTGCCCGCTCGGGTTTATCTATTGTCTGTTCAGCTTTCATATAAAAAGCGATCCTCTTCTTGCGGTTTAAATGGTTTAAATCGTTCTGCACTGATGGTCGCGCGATTCGGGACGGTCGGCCGCGACGCATTCATTCCGAAGGGGATGCGAATTTCCGGAGCAGGTCCCGAAAGTCGCATCCCATCGCTGATCAGCGGACCTACTCCCTGGCGGCCTTCTGGGCCGCCGCGAAGACATCGCGAGGGGACGTCGTGCCCCCGACGTGCTCTGTACCCGCGACCCCGAGATCCATCCAGCCCGAGTTGACGGCCTCAAACATCGCTTCGGCCGGTCCGGTCTGGCCCTTCGGGATGCCGAACTGCTCGAAAGCTGCCGGCCACTCGGCTCGCGGGACGGCACAGGCTTTGACGTCGAGCTTCAGGACTTCCCCCAATTGCGCCGCGACTTCATCCGCGCTGACCATCGAACCGAGCTCGATGACCCGACGTCCCAACCACGACGGGCCGGTCAGAAGCGTTGCGACCTCGGCGCCGATATCGTTGGTGGCAACCATGGTCGATTTCCGATTTGTCGGGTTGTAGAAGA
>JAFAZK010000301.1 GCA_019239825.1 Verrucomicrobiota bacterium
GGTGGAGCGCAGATGGTTGGCACGAACGTAGATTTTTGCCGGTTCGTTGTTCCATCGGCAGAGCCCCTCCGCTCCGCCTGAGCCAAGCTCATCGCTCCAGCGCGAATAGAGAAATTCCGGGTGAGACCAGCGAATATAAGCCGGCGCGCCATCGACGTCACAGAATACGGCCTCCCTCTCGTTGATCGCTTTTCTGAGTATGGCATTTACCAAGGACCTGGCGGGACCCGCGAGGTTAACGGTTTCATAAACAGCGGCGTGAGGTGCAACCCGCATCTTGTAGAGCTGGTAAAGCCCGAGCTGCAATACCAAGCGGGTCCGGCTATCCAGTTTTGACGGCCGAAAGCGCTCAATAATAAAGTCCAACAAAGAGCGGTTACGGATGACCCCGTAGAATGCCTCGGTGACGAAAGCCCGGTTTACCGGGGTTAGCCGGCAGCCATCCAACGCGCGGTGGAGCACATCGTCAGCGAATGCTCTGGATGACTCCCATTGCTGCAATGCTTTGAGGCAACTTTGCCGAGGATTATCACCTGCCATAACCGGTTGTTCGTTCACTCCAGCTCTCACGGTTGAGCAGCATTCTCAGAGAGAACTCCTAAAGTGTTCCACGTGACGGGTCGACCGGCCAGCAGAAATGGTAGGGATGAGCTGTCGCTCATCCTAGCCCAATCGGACGAGCACGAGCTCGTTCCTACCGGACAGTGCCTCGCCGGTAACTACACGGAGCCTCGGCCGATCCCGTGATATTGAAAATCGAGATCTCGCATTGTGTTCGGGTCGAGCAGGTTCCGGCCATCGAAGATCAGCGGTGTGTGCATCAGACGCCTCACTTCGGCAAAGTCAACGTTCTCGAACTCTTTCCATTCGGTGGCGATGATGAGCGCCTCCGCATCTCGGACGGCCTCAAGTGCAGACGAGACCAGAACGGTGCCTGGGCAGAGTTTAGACTCTCGCACTTTTTCGATTCCCTTAGGATCGTACGCAACTACGTGCGCGCCTTCCCGGGTCAGCTCGTTCACCAACTCGATTGCGACCGAGCTGCGGACATCATCGGTATCCGGCTTGAAGGTGAGGCCCCAAACGGCTAGGCGTTTCTCTTTCAGAACCCAAAGCGTATCGCGTAGTTTCTTTACAAAACGCTCTCGCTGATTCTGATTGATTCGCTGAACTTCCTTTAGAAGGTTGAAAGGCGTACCTAGCTGTTCACTAATTGCGATAAACGCGGCAATGTCTTTCGGAAAACAAGAGCCTCCGTAACCAAGGCCTGCGCTGAGGAAACTCCGTCCGATTCGTTTGTCAGCTCCGATACCGTCAGCGACTTTCTGAACGTCGGCGCCGCTGGCTTCACAGATGGCTGAAACCGCGTTTATGTACGAAATCTTAAGCGCCAGGAACGAATTGGCCGCGTGCTTGATCAGTTCAGCGCTGTTTATGTCGGTAACCATTACCGGTGCCATAAACGGTTCGTAAATCTTCTGCATCAGCGCTAACGCGCGGTCGCTGTTTGCTCCGATGACGATCCGATCCGGGCGCATCAGATCATCCACTGCACATCCTTCTCGCAGAAACTCAGGATTGCTAACCACATCGAACTCGGCGCCGGCCTTATTGTATCGCCGAATGGTATCGGCAACTTTTTCGCCTGTTTTGACCGGCACGGTGCTCTTGTCGACGATCACGCGGTAGCCCTTGAGCACGGACGCAATTTCGCGAGCGACTCTTTCGATATAGGTGAGATCGACGCTTCCGTCACTTTGTGGTGGCGTGGGCACAGCGATAAAGATGACCTGAGAGTTGTCGACGCCGTCCTGAATGCTGGTCGTGAAGCGGAGCCGGCCTGCAGCTACGTTCCGATGAACCAGGTCTTCGAGGCCTGGCTCGTAAATCGGGATGATCCCGCTCTGCAGCGTTTTTACTTTTCTCTCGTCATTATCGACACAGATGACGTCGTGTCCTACCTCGGCAAAACACGCTCCCGTCACCAGGCCCACGTAACCCGAACCAATAATGGCAATTTCCATACAGCCTAGTCTTCCAAGCGTCCCCAGTACGGAAGCTTTAGCCTCTTGTCCAGTGAAAGCTCTCGAGGTCGCCAGCTACAGTCCCGGGCTGAGATTTACCGGGAAGCCATATTTTGGGAGATCTTTGAGAGTTAGAATCAACTCCACGCCGTAAGTATTTTTACCACCGCCGTTATTGTTTTCATAAAGCCCAAGGGACGCGATCCAGCTGCTTAGATCCCGGTGGAACGTATACTTTTGAACACCCAACCGGCCAGTCGTCTGGTCATATTCTTCCAGGATGCTGAAGCCCCAGTTTGAATTGATCCTGAAGTAGACCTGCAGATAAGTGCTGTTGGTCTTTGGCTCCAGCGGATTGTGATTTAGGTAAGAGTGCAAGAGCGTCAAATCGATGTTTGGAGTAACGGTCCAGGTCAACGTCGTGTTGAACTCCCAAAATTGTTTCTTATCGATCCACGGGATCTGGGCGTACTCGGAAAGATCTAGCCAAGGCACCGGATTGAAGTGGACTTGAGCCTGGATATCGGAATAATAAGTCTGCTCATACGGATTCTTGAAATTCACATCCAAGAACGTGTCCACCGTTAGCCACTGATAGGTTTGGCTGTCGCGTCGAGTCTCGAACTTGTTCATTACGCCGAGTCTCAGAACCGACAGATGCGCGATCGAGTCGGTAGCCGTGAATTCAGGGAAATCGATCGGGGGTAAATAGGTACTTGTGAGATAGCGATCGTAAGGAAGGACCTTGCCCGGGCCAATATTCGGGGTGGAGACCCAGGAGTAATCCGCATAGGGCTGGATCACGTGCAGGAGGCCATCGAGTCCCAGCCAGTGTGCTTGTACTCCTTCGTAGATATGGGAAAGCTTGAACGAGGTATCGAAACCCGTATTAAAAAGGTATCGCGTGCCGCCCGGCTCGTAAACAACCGAGCCAAAGGGGATACCTAAGCTCGGATCTCCTTCAGTCACATTCCCGGTCCGGCTATAGTAAGTGACCCGGAACCCGGCCCTGGGCACGATGGAAAGAAATCCGAAATACATTTTCGGATAGCTTAGCTGGTGAAACGTATCAAACCGGAACGAGGAATAATCCGGATTTAAAGTCGGGTTGAAAAAAGTGCCGACCGGCTGAGCCAGCTGGTACCAGCCTGCGGTCGTGGTTGCCTCATAGAAAATCGGAGAATTTAAAAGGGGTGTCCGCACGACCTCCCATGACAGCTCCGGTAGTTTCTCTGTCGTCTGCAGGTAATCATTGACCTGGTATCGGGCGAACAGGCTCAGGGCATAGGCGTCACCCTGCTTGATTAGTTCGAGATAGGTCTGTGGTTGCGGATCGACCTGAAATTCATAAGGAAAAAAGTCCTCAAGCATGTAGGCGTCGCTAAATTTGTTTACGTCAAGCACCAGCGACGTGTCGCTTGCCAAAAAGGTGCGAGATTGAAAACTGATGCGGTACCGGCCCGCGTCCACCTGTTCTCGCCCGAGCGATGTTTGGTTGATGTTCGCCCCTTTGTCCTCGATGAAAAACGTTTTCAGCTTGAGGGTATTTTCCTGCTCCACCTCGCCAAGGTCGTAATTGATGTCAATCCCTATGGCCGGTCCTCGAAGCGAGTAATAGTTTGGGTGGATAATCGCATTAAAATGGTCAAAAAGCGGAAAGCCAATATCGGTGACAAGGTAGTATCCATACGTGCTGTTGTATCCCGGGCTGAACAACAGGAGGCTCTGGTTGTTCAACGATTGGTATAAGTATGGGAACCAGAAAACTGGAATATCTTTCACAAACACCCAGGCGTTGGTGAAGATGATCCGATCATTTGGATAGATCCGGATCCCTTTAGCTCGGATATAGTAGTCGGGTTGTGACGAATCGCTGGTGGTAAAGGTGCCGTCGTAGATCTTGTACTCATTTTCGTTAAACGAGGTCAGATTGCTCCCGGTCATCTCGAAAGGCAGCTTCGCCCCCGCAAAATCCGCCATGTATAACCGTTTCGTCTCAAGATTGTAGACGGCCCGGTCGCAAACAAAGGCGTAATCCCCGCGATAAAGCCGGACCCGTTCTTTGACCAGGACGTCGTGCGTCTCGGGATTATACTCTGCGTATTCGCAATAGATTGCCACGTCGCCGTAGTGAATGACGACGTGATTTTCCGCGATCGCGACTCCTCCTTCGTAGCGCGTCTGGCCTTCCGCGGTAATTTCAACCGGGGACTCGCTAAACTTGCCCCCCGGCTCAGTGGAGTTGAGATCCGCCAGCGGATTCCCGGAATGCGGCTGATTTGCCTGGGCGTAAAGACAGACCGGCAGAAATACTAGCGATAGAAGGACGAAGAGCCGGCAAATCATCTTCCGTTTTGGGAGCGCGAGACCGTCGTACACCGAATCGCTTCAGTCCGCGAATTGCAAGGATATTTCAGGTCTCGACAATGTTCGGCAGCTCGAACGTTCCAAAGAGGGGATGAATCAATCCTGCCCATTTTTGTTAAAGACGTCGGCTTGGACGCATCGGTGACCGATAATCAATCACCGTAGCCGGCGGGATGACGAACATGCCAGTTCCAAGCGCTGCTGACGATGTCCTCGATTCGATCGAACTGTGGACGCCAGCCCAGAATCTCTCGGGCCTTACCAGCCGACGCGATCAGGCGCGGAGGATCTCCGGGACGCCGAGATTGCTTCACCACGGGTATGTCTTTTCCGGTCACTTTCTTACAAGCGTTAATCACTTCGAGTACAGAGACACCGCCTCCGATACCTAGGTTGAAAAAATCGCTTTTTTTGACCTCCAGAGCGAGCGCATGGGCTTGGGCTAGGTCGGACACGTGGATATAATCCCGGATACAGCTCCCGTCCGGGGTCGGATAATCTGTCCCGAATATCTGGGCATGTTCACGTTTCCCTAAAGGAACTTGCAGCACGCAGGGGATAAGGTGGGTCTCGATTCGATGGTCTTCACCGAAAGCTTCAGTGGCGCCCGCCGCGTTGAAGTAGCGCAGCGAAGCGAAAGTGACACCATGAATTTCGTCGAACCAGCGCAAGATCTTCTCGAAAATCAATTTTGACTCTCCATAGGGGTTAACTGGCCTTTGTGGAACCAGTTCGTCGATCGGCACCGTTTCGGGTATGCCGTAGGTCGCACAGGTCGATGAGAAGACGAACCGTTTTACGCCATGCTCTACCATCGCGTGCAAAAGGTTCAGGCCGCAGGAGACATTATTGTAGAAGTACTTGTAAGGGTTCTGCATCGATTCGCCGACCAGCGCGTTCGCGGCAAAGTGCATTACCGCTTCCGGCTGTGCCGTGCGCATCAAGTCTGCAAGGGCCGCTTTGTCTGCCAGATCGCCTTGGACAAAGTCCGCGCGGCGATCAATGGCCTTCTTGTGACCCTCCGTCAAGTTATCGAACACGGTGACCTTGTGTCCCCGATTGAGCAGATCCTCGACGCAAACGCTGCCGATATAGCCAGCCCCTCCTGTAACAAGAATTTTCACGGGCGGATCCTAGCCTGAATATCTCATACTGTCTCGCAAGAGGTTCGGAGAGGCGGATTAAAAAATGACAGATCGCAAATGACAAATGACAGATGACGATGGCTTACTTCAGCAAGAGTCTTGAGCAAGCTCTTTATTTGTCATCTGTCATCTGTCATCTGTCATTTCTAATCCTCCTACCATGATTCATTCTACCGCTGTCATCGACCCTCGCGCCGAACTCGGGTCCGACGTGGAAATCGGACCAAACGTTGTGATTGAAGGGCCGGTGTCGATCGGGGCAGGAACCAAGGTGCAAGCGAACGCGGTCATTGTGGGCCAGGTGAAGATCGGTTCCGGCAATACGATTGGCTATGGAAGCGTCATCGGCGGATTCCCTCAAGACCTGTCGTACCGGCCGGACAGCCCCAGCGGGGTAGAGATCGGTAATGAAAACGTCCTCCGAGAATTCTGTACGATCCATCGCGGAACCAAACCCGACACTTTAACCGTTCTTGGGAATCAGTGTTTGCTGATGGTGGGCGCCCATCTTGGGCACAATGCCCGCGTAGGTAATCAAGTAATCCTAGCAAATAATGTGCTCCTTGGCGGCTACGTGGAAGTCCATGATAAAGCCTTTATCGGCGGCGCCTCGGTGGTACATCAGCACACTCGCCTGGGTACTATGTCGATCATGCAGGGCGGTTCTGCCGTTAGCAAAGATGTACCTCCGTTTGGTACCGAGGCCGGCCGAAACAGTATCGTCGGTATCAATGTGGTCGCGCTTCGCCGGGCGGGCTTTGGGTCAGGGCTACGCTTGGAGGTAAAGCGGGCGTTTCACATCTTGTATCACGAAGGACTGAATACTTCCCAAGCGGCAGCTAAAGCCGCAGAGGAGAAATGGAGTCCGGAGATTCAGCCATTCTGGGATTTTGTGAAAACGTCAAAACGAGGAATTTGTGCTTTTGTCCGTTGGAGTGAGGTGAAGGGGGATAGCGTCGCCGAGGATTAGGACGGTAGAGCGAAAAACTCGACGCGCCCAAGACGAGTTGGGTCAACGGCGTCCATTCGCGCCGGTTTTGTTATTGAGCGCTATCATTCGTTTTTCATTGACATTATGGGACTTACGCTCAAAGTCCCGATGTGTTGTGTAGATGAGAACCTTCCATGCCGTGTCGTTGGGAGTGTCAATTTTTGTAGTTGGCTGCTCCCAAAACGGAAGCCAACTCAAGAATGGTACGGCACTTCGAGGCAAAGCGTCTCTTTACAAAATCGTTCAGGTAAAAACGACTGCGTATTGCCACATAGAAAGGGCACATCGGCGATACGGGAAGAGCAACGCTGTCGATGGCCGTTTGACTGCCGCCGAGTTCAATAGCGCATCAGCGGATTGGTCGCGGTTTCCGGTTGGAACGAAGTTTCGAATCGTGGGTTCGGATCGGTTGTACGTGATTGATGACTATGGTTCGGCGCTCGTTGGAACGAATACTATCGATCTCTATATGCCCTCGCGTCGGGAAATGGCGAAGTGGGGTTCTCGGCGAGTCACAATAGAACTCCTGGAGGTGGGTTCGTATCAGCAAAGCCTGAAGATTCTGAAGCCGCGCAGCCGGATCGCTTATGTCCGGCGGATGGTTCAGAATCTTGAAAGTCAGATATAACAGCGCCCCGGCTGGAGCGCCCTTGGCTCACGCTGCTTCCAACGAAGCTTCGCCTTCTGGCACCGCTTCTAGTCCGCGCTTTTTTGGAATGAGAAAAAGCAGGATCGAGGCTACGCCAACCATGAACAAGTTTACGACACTGGCTAAAACTAAACCGTGAGCGTAATCCGCCGCTGTGGGGTGGTACGGAATCACGGAGAACGCGACGGCGCCGAGCACGGCGATACCAACCGAATTGGCGACCTGCTGAGCCGTTGATACGATCCCAGCTGCCGCGCCCGCGTCTTGCGCTGGTACACCGCTGAGCACGGTGTTGAAGAGCGGAGTCGTCACCAGCCCTCGTCCGACCCCGTACAGGAAGCATGAGAACACAAAAAGGAAGCTTTGTTTTCCGTGAATGCCGGAAGCTTCTAAAGCCAGAGCGGCAAGTGTAACCGCTAGGACAACGGTACCGACATGCAACGACTTTCTCCCCAGGTACTCATTTAGTTTACCCGAGAAGGTTGATCCCAAAAGAAACCCGAAGGAGAACGGTGCCAGCGACAGTCCAGCCTGAAACGGATTGAGATTAAGGCTGAGTTGCAGAAATAGGCAGAGCACCAGCAACATCGAGCTGTGTCCGGCGAAGTAAATGCAGGTTATGCCGATACCAACGAGAAAACCTCGGTCTTGAAGAAGGCGCGGTTCAACCAGTGGGGTTGCGCCACGCCGTGCCAGCCGGTTTTCCCAGTGCAGAAAAAAGGCGAAAAGAGGGACGCTGGCCGCCAAGGCGATCCATGCCCAGGCAGGCCAGCCAGCGTCTCGTCCTTCCATGAAAGGCAGCGAAAATAGAAAAAGCGCCAATGAAAGCAGAACCGTACCGATTGGATCCAATCGGGGAGGCTTTTCGGAATGTGACTCTCTAAGGACCAGCCAGGCTACCGCTACGGTTGCGAGGCCGATCGGGACGTTAATCAAAAAGATCGGCCGCCATCCCAAACCCAGCACATTGGCTTGGATAAGAAATCCCCCAAGGATCTGCCCTAGGATAGAGCCGAAGCCGAGCGCCGCTCCATAGATGCTGAAGGCGAGCCGCTTCGCGGAACCCGAAAAGTTGACATGAATGAACGAGAGCGCTTGCGGAAACATAACCGCCGCGGTGCATCCCTGAAGCAAACGCCAGATTACTAAGAGAGCTGCGTTCGGCGCCAATCCGCAAAGAGCGGAGATGGTGGTGAATCCGATCAATCCAATAATAAAGATCTTCTTCCGCCCGTAGATATCGCCTAGACGGCCTCCCGTGATCAGACACACGGCGTAGGTCAATCCGTACCCGGCAACCACCAGTTCAATCTCTCCGAAACCGGCTTGCAGAGAGGTGCGGATGCTGTTGATGCCGATGTTTGCGATAAAAAAGTCGATAACACCAAGCAACGGCCCCACCAGCATCACGGCGAGTGCCAACCAACGACTTACTCCGGTCGAGCGATTTGCGGCTTCCTGGTGGAGGACGGGTCGCGTCCGCGGCAATCGGCGAGCAAAGCCTCGGTCCGCCTTCTGCAGCCTTTGGACCGATAAATTGCTACTCATGACACCGAGAAGCTAAGCGACCGCTGGTAATAAATGAAATAGCTTATACCGTTATCAGTTATCTCTTTGGCAGATTTAAGTTGAATCATGGAATTGCGGCATCTGCGGTACTTCAAAGCAGTGGCGGAAGAATTAAATTTCACCCGGGCTGCCAGCCGGTTACGGGTGGCTCAGTCGGCCGTGAGTTCCCAGATTCAAGACCTGGAAAACGAGCTCGGGGTTGTTCTGCTTGAGCGGAGCCGGCGCCGGGTGACGCTGACGGCAGCAGGCGAAGCGTTTGTTCAAGCTTCGGAAAGGATCCTGCGATCAGTCGAGGACGCGTCTCGTCAGGCTAGACGGATCGGCCACGGAGAATACGGCACACTGGCAGTCGGGTTTATTGGATCGCAGAGTCACGAATGGATGCCGCGAGTGCTTAAGCGGTTTCGGACCAAATACCCGGAAGTAGAAGTGACACTGATGGAAATACATCCATCACAGCAGTTGGAGGCTTTGCTTGCCCGGACATTGGATGTGGGGTTGGTCGGACCGATCTCCGGGAAACCGCCGCCTGGGCTTCGACTCGAATGCTTTTCTGAAGAGTGGCCCTTTGTCGGAATGCCAAACGATCATCGTTTTGCCCGTCTGCAGAAAGTCGCTTTAGCTCAGCTGAAAGATGAGCCGTTCATTTTTACCTCGGAGAAAAACTCGCCAAGCTATCGAACTCTGATTTCACGAATGTGTGAGCGGGCCGGCTTTATTCCCAGGGTTGTGCAGGAGGTCGATCGGGCGCGAACTGGGGTACAATACGTCGCTGCGGGTTTCGGTATTTCTATCTTCGCCGAACATATCAGCCGCCTGCCCGCACCCGGTGTGCGCTTCGTTCCTTTGTCCGGTCCCGTCCAAAAGATGCGTTACGGAATTGCCTGGAGAAAAGGCTCCGAAGAGGTCGTAACACGCTTTGTTGACTACGTTAACCTGCAGTTCAAAGCGAAGTAGTTTGCTTGCTCATTCCGACTTCGCTTCCGAAACGGCTACCAGGTCGCATTGGCCAAAGCTACGTCGGACAAGCTGTTCTCCTACTCGTCGTCGTCCTGGAAATGGTAGGGCGGGGCTCCCGAACGTTCCGAGGACCCCAATGAAGGGCGATCGCTGTAACGTAATTTTTGCGTTGTTAGGCAGAAAACCTCGCCGAGCCGGTGTCTGCGCGTATGACCAAGCCTGCAGCCTCAAATCTTATCCATAGCAACCCCTCGAGGACGAGTACGAGCACGATTTCGCCCCTTAAATCTTGCCTGCGATCAGCCTCACGCCTACCCTCGCGTGGAAGGACGGATACGCTTAGGTCGAAAGCTCATGCGCGGTCCCGGACGACAGGAAGGCATTTCGATGGACGCGACGCCGAGACCAATCGGGGTCGAGAATGGAGCTGCAGGTTTTAGCGGTAAGCTGCGCAATTTCCCGCTACTCGATATCATTCAGATGGCATGTGTTGCCCGGCGCGATGGGCGACTCTTAGTGCGGCGTCGCGGGGAAACCGGCGAGATCGTGCTCCGCGACGGGCGTATTATGCACGCGGTCACTAAATCGAAGACGGGCGAGCCCGCGCTGCTTGATGTGTTGTGCTGGAGCCGAGGCTCCTTCGAATTTGTGCCCATAGCACCCGAGCACGTATCGCCGCGGACCATCACTGGTGGTTGGGAGCAGGTTCTAATGGACGCGGTACGCCAGCGCGACGAGCGCGAGTACAAGGAAGGTAGACGAGGAGGAGACGAAACGTTGTCGGCTCCGCCATCGTACAGAGCCTTGCGACAGACCCTAAAGTGGCGGCGGAAAAGTGAGCGGTCTGAGATTACCGAGCAGAACCCGCGGTCGCAATCGGAACACGATGCGGTGACGGAATTGTTGCAGCGCGTCGCGAAAGAGCATCGTCGCGAACGAAGGCGTCGAACCGTTGGGACGGTTGTTTCTGTGGGTTTAATCTGTGCGCTGTTTGCCGGCGGGCTTTGGCTGTTGCTCGATAAAAGTTTCCGTTTTGCGGTCTGGGAGAGCCTGATCGGCAAAGGAATTCCCCAAGGCCTGGGATTTCGAGTTGGTTGGCAGAAACATATGCCTGTCAGGATCTTGGTTCCGTCGGGACCGTTTCAGTTTCAAGACGATCGCCAGCTGGATGTCCCTGCGTTTAATATCGACTCCACTGAAGTCACGGTCTGGCAATATCAGGACTTTCTGAATGCCGTGGGAGACGACACTAGATATGACCATCCAAACCAACGGGTAGGCAAGCATCACACGAATCCGAGCTGGGAAGCTTATGCAAAAGCCGCATTTGCGGGGATCGAATTCAAAGGCGTGCGGCTTAACCCGAACTTTCCAGCTGTGTATCTCGATTGGTTTGACGCCTATGCATTTGCTAAATGGCAGAATCGGCGACTTCCCTCCG
>JAFAZK010000346.1 GCA_019239825.1 Verrucomicrobiota bacterium
TGGAAGGTTGAGTACACCTCTCGCTTCCAAAAAGCAGTAAGTCTACTAGGTCGTTTAGGCTAGATGCCTGGTCCGATGTCGGCCGCAAACATCGAAATCCAGGCCATCAAGGAGCATTTAGCCTTCAGAGCGCTCCAAATGCATGACCGCGGCCGGGCTGCCTTCCGTAAAACCGACGATGTCCAAGGACAACGCCGATAGGAGCTCCTCTGAGCGGCGCCCTTTAGCGGTGCTCCGGCTTTGATGGAGAACCATCGCTACTCCCTTAGCACACGCAGAAAACTCCCGAGCTGCTTCGATCAAATCGTCGAGGCGCATCCGGCCGGCTTTATTTCTGGGCCTTCAAAACGAATCGATGTAGACGCTTGATTCTGCCACGAAACTAATCACCTCCAGATTGTTGTTTCGTTCAAAGATTAATGCCTATCCAGAATGGGAGCGACTGAAAAGAGCCCGCGCTGGATTGTGGTGGAGAAGCACGGACTTGTTACCAGCCTTCGTTGGGGATTTGTTACCGGCACGGTGTCTTCACTGGCTTGACGCGATCGAGTTAAACGCCTCGTAATCAGACACTTAATTCCCTTACTATCGGGCCGGCGGGATTCGAACCCACGACCTCTTGAACCCCATTCAAGCGCACTACCAAGCTGTGCTACGGCCCGATTTTTCTAGGAACGCCAAAGATGCCAAGCTCAGAGGGCTTTGCAACCGAAACCTAAGAAAGTGAAACGGAGAAAAAATCCTCAGATTACCCAGGTTATGCAGATCTCCCGAGGCGGAGAACATTTCCTTCTCACCTGTCGACGCGCTCGAAGCTTGCTCAAGGCAGGCCTCACCATCACTGCTCACCTTCAAGACTTCGAGCACGAAAAACTGAAGACTGGTCGGGGCGGCGTGATTTGAACACGCGACCTCCTGCTCCCAAAGCAGGCGCTCTACCAAGCTAAGCTACGCCCCGCGCTGACTGAAGAACGGCAACAGTAGCAGGCCGTTGGCGGAGTGCAAGCGTCGCAACGCCGGGAAATGCTATGACCGCCGGGAACGGGTCAATTGCCAGCAGCGACCAAAGTTCCATTCCGGAGTCGACAAACTTGAAATGGGGATACCCCTCGGGTCCCACTTTTCCTCTTTCGTCCCTTGATCCCAAACTCGGGATGAACAGGCAGAGCGCAGATTATAGAAGCGGTGCCGGAGCAACAAAGCGCAAATAGTCATGGCGGTCGGCTCGGTAATAAATGAGCCCAATATTGGACCGATCGTTGAGCCAATCCAACCTACGCGGACCTTCTATCCTATGTCGCTCCTACGGAGCTGCGCCCGGTTTTGGATTCGGCAGCTATAAAGATTTCGCTCCTACGGAGCTGTGCCCATCGTGCGACATGTTAGCTACATGCGGGAATGGTGCCAACGACCGGCCGCAAATATGGTTGGCGCCCCGTAGGAGCAAAATCTCCAATCGAGCTCCGTAGGAGCGGCATATTTATAGCATACAGCACCAAAATGCGGCCAGCTCCGTAGGAGCGACATATTTATGGCCCGCCGGTCGCAAAAGAACGGGCCAGCTCCATTAGGAGCGACATCCCGTTACATCCCGAGCCAGACCCGAAAGCTTTCGTGCGCTGAGCTACCTACGGATTAAGCCGACGTTGATGAAGCCGAAGGTCATGCCGGATTTTAATATCCGTGACGTTAATAATAAGACTCTATTAGTTCACGATTATTCCGGAAATCTTATCGCTATTAAACGGTCGGTTATTCTCAGCTAAGCCCGATCGAATCGCTGTAACCATCGTAAGATATTTTTTATGGTTTCGCTGATCCAGTCGGCATAACGACGGGAATAAACTCAAGGGTCCACAGTCTTTGTCGGTAAGCAGGCTTTTGGTCGAGTCGGCTAAATGATCTGCGTACCTCCAACCCAATTAACTAATCTACGGGGCAAATCTGTGAAAACAGTAACTAACAATAAAGAGTCAGTAAGTGAAAAGTCATCCTTGTCAGAAGCTGCGCCTAACCCACTCATGACTAGAAGGCTACGGCGCCGATCTTTCCTTAGAGGTCTAGGTGCAACCAGCGCACTGTTGGTTCCAGCCACCACTGCCTTGATTAACAATACGAAAGCCCAAAGCTCGAGCCAGAACAGCGATTCTGGCGGACAATTAACTAAAGGCGACGCATCTATCTTGCGTTTCCTGGCCGCCGCCGAAATCATCGAGAGTGACCTCTGGGAACAGTACTGGGAGTTGGGTAACGGGACGCTAGATTTTGCGTCTCACAATCCACAGCCTGGCACTACGCTAACTGCCACCAATGGCAACGCGCCTTACATCAAAGCCTTGCAGCTTTTGGACGGTGACATGCCTCAATACATCTTGGACAACACCGATGATGAATTCAGTCATGCAAACTTCCTGCTGGCTTACTTGAACTCGAAAGGCGCAAATATCTCCGAGCTCGAGCTGCTGGTTGGTCCTCATTTTCGCACATTGGATAAGCAAGCGAATGGAACACCCATCAGTAGCAGGGCCACCGGGTCAACCCAAAAACCTCGGCTCACCAACCTTACCCAGCTCACGGTAGACACCAGCTTTTGGGGTCGATATCGGGATGACCGTGCCAACCCGGACCTCGGTGGGACCAACTTCGTTCAAGCCGTGCCGAGTCTGAACTCCGGAAAGCATACCGCAATCCCGAGAACCGACGCCGATACCACCAGCCAAAACGGGGCCCTCATTAATGCGATCGCCTTTACGGCGGGGTTCCACTTTTGCTTCATTGAGATCGGGGGTACGAGCCTCTATCCGTCCCTAGCCCTACGAGTACGTGATCCGGAAGTTCTACGAATCGTTCTGAGCATCGGTCCGACGGAAGCGATGCACTTTCAAACTTGGCACGATAAGGCGGGGAACGCCGATGCCGGCAACCCGCCGTTCACCGTCTCGGACCCAATAAACAACTCGACGGTCACGTTCACCGATCTGACTGCAAGCACGAATGAGCTTCTGCAGGCAAACCTAATCATGCCGGAGCCGTGCCCATTCCTCAGTACTTCGTTCCCGGTTTGCTCAATCGTCCGTCCGACTGACACGGTGGGAGCGGCAATGGGAGCCGTTAATGCTCTGACCGCGGATGGACTTTTCACCGGACAGACTCCGGAGTTCTTCCAATTGTTAGCGGACTTAGCATCGGACGCTGATCAAGCACGACGCTGAGAATTCGGTTAGTACGACTGCAAGGCGCCGCCAGGCGCCTTGCATAGCAATTCATCCGGGCGCTATGACTGGCTGCGGAGGAGCCTAACTATCTATAGCGAGGGTGGGGCGTTATGAGGTTAGTGCTCCCGCCATGTCAAGTAGCAATGTTGTAACATAATCCTAAAAGCGCGGTGCACGGTAATAAGCGAAGCTGGCCAGTTACCCCACCATAAAACCGCGTATGGCCAGACGTGCTAAATCAAGAAACTCGACGCCAGCCGAACTGTCACCGGCTTCGGGACCAACAGATTCCAACCCGGATAACTCACAGGCGATTCCGACGAATGGTCCACAATTCGGCGAACCTACGCCGACGCCAGATCCCACGAAATTCAGCGTAAAGCACGGATCCGACACCCGAGCCTACAAAATTCTGGATAGCCAAGAGGGCACCCTCCAGCCCCGTCCTTTCCCGATCGCGAGTGAGGCTGAGCCCCGATTAACATTGGCCGATGCCCTGGGAAAAAAGGGAACGGACATCCAAAATGCGATTACTCGAGCGGGCCAAATCGTATTTCACTCATTGGGTGACACCGGCAATACAAAGGGACCGCACAACATGGAGCTGGTTGCTGACAAGATGGTCAGCGACTATAACGAGACGGATCCCCGATCTGTCCCTTCCTTTTTGTACCACCTAGGAGACGTTGTCTACAGTTTCGGTGAAGCTGAATACTACTACGACCAATTCTACGATCCGTTCCGCGACTACCCTGCTCCGATCTTTGCAGTACCTGGTAATCACGACGGCATGGTGGCGCCAAATACGTCGGCGCAATCACTCACCGCTTTTTTGGAGAACTTTTGTGCTAGTGGGCAACCGCCACATCGGACACCAGAATCCGGCGAGTTGGTTAGAACTGCGCAAGTCCAACCGGGAGTTTATTTTACCTTCGAAGCTCCGTTCGTTCGGATCCTAGGGCTTTATAGCAATTGCTTGGAGGATCCCGGCGTAATTTCCGATCAAGAAGGCACTTATCCCTCTCTGACCGGTGCCCAGCTGACCTATTTAGAGACCGCTTTACAGAGAGTCAAAAAAGAGAAGTCCAGCGGCGCTTTAATCATTGCAGTTCATCACCCGCCCTATGTCGCCCAAACGCGGTCTCCGAAACTAATTGCCGGCCGGCATGGTGGCAGCCCTCTGATGTTGCGGGAGATCGATGCGGCCTGTAAGAACGCGGGCGTATGGCCTCACGCCGTCCTTTCCGGACACGCCCACAATTACCAACGTTTCACTAGAACGTTAGATAATCGCCAGACGCCCTTTGTCGTTGCCGGCAATGGCGGCCATGCCATCCAACGTCTCACCTCGAAAGCAATGCCGACCTTGCGAACCCCGGTGGTTCAAGCCGCGCTTTCAAACGGGGACGACCAAATCGTTTTCGAAAATTACGACGACAGTGAGTACGGTTATCTGAGAATAATCGCCGACCAGCAGCAGCTTCGGATCGAATATCATCCATCCTCCGATGGCGATGCGGCTAAAACACCCGATGATTCTGTTACGGTCGATTTAGCGACCCGGAAAATTGTTCGATATAATGTACCTGACCCCACCCGGTCATGATAGACGGCCGGAGGATCCGTCGGGCAAGGAGTACAACGAGGAGAAGTCCGGGAACTGGTTCATCGGTAGCGGCGGCCAGACTTTGAGTTAGAAGTCGCCACCGTCAGGAGCAACATATTTATAGCTGTTATATAGAAGGATCGCAGCAACTCCGTAGGTACGATAGACAACGGACACTGAGGTAACACGGTATCAACAGTTTACAATCTGAATGGCTATCGGGTTACTAACGCACAATATTCCGCCCCTTTGGGGTTTGCGGTAAATTTTGGCATCGACAGCTCACAAGATTTTCGTCATAGGAGCACGGTCTTGAGGCGTTTCCAGGTCGAGCGGGCGGGCGGGTTTCAGACCGAAGAGTAGATGATCTAGCATTGCGATTGCTTCCGTCGTAACATCAACGGCCCGAAGGACTCGCAACCAAGTTAGCTTAATACCGTTTTCTTCTTTGCATTATCGGAAGCTTTTCGCAGAATCATTTGGCTGCGACGAGAGGTAGGAGCAACGGCAGGATCTAACTATGGGCTCTGGTATCAGCGATAGCAAGGATTGTCACTATCGAGGATGGCGACATGAGTAATACCGATTCCTTTCAGCATTTCCGCATTCTGCAGAGGCCAGATGGAACACCGTGGGAGCTGGGACGCGGGGCGATGGGTATAACTTATAAAGCCTTTGATACCAATCTTAGGTACGACGTCGCGCTTAAAGTAATTAACGCTCAACTTATTACCAGCGACTCGGTCAAACAACGCTTTATCCGCGAGGCACGTTCTGCCGCTCAACTTTCCCATCCTAACGTGGCCCGGGTATTCCATTTGGGAGAAACGGAAGCCGGCTTTTTCTACGCGATGGAATACGTTGACGGGGAAACGGTCGAACGGCGAGTGCAACGCACCGGGCCGATTCGTCTCGATCTTTCCCTGCGGATTGTACGTCAAGTCACACGCGCACTCATCGCAGCCGAACGACAGCGGCTAGTCCATCGCGATATTAAACCGTCAAACATTATGCTCGTTCACAGCGAAGACGACGAGCATATCCAGGTAAAAGTAATCGATTTTGGGTTAGCAAAGTCACTGGTGAGCAGCGCTGATTTGTCTGGCGCCATCACTGTAGGAGGTTTTGTCGGCACGCCCCATTTTGCGAGTCCGGAACAGCTTAAAGAACAGAACGTCG
>JAFAZK010000049.1 GCA_019239825.1 Verrucomicrobiota bacterium
TCTAGCAGGCGGCTCCCGGAAACGTCTCACGATGCGGTTTAACCTTATCGTGTCGCATTGGTAGTAAACGAGTGAATCGCGGCGGGTTGTAGGGGTGTCTGGAGACGTTCGCGGGAGCCGCCTGCCCGCACACGCCCACCTAGTAAGCGCGGGGGTTTCAAGAGTGTACGTGCAAACGGGGTCCGGATAAAAGCGGCTCCCCTCCAGGGGCTCCGACCGAGTCGGCTTCGTCCCGCGGCCGCGACACGGACTCGCACGCGAGGCAGCGCTCCACGGTTTTGCCGGGAATAAAGCGAACAGGGTGGCGGTCATTATCGGTGAAGGATTTGTATGAAAGACCACCGTTGCCGCTACCTCATCCTGCTGATGATGCTTTTCATTGCTGCATCAGCGTTCGCGTCGTCATCGCCGAACGTAATCATCACTTTATTTCACCCAGAACGATTCACAGATTTTAGGATTCAAGGCCGCTCCGAACAGGAGAGTGCAGTGAAGTTTGCGGCCGAAATGATGGAGGCACTAACGCCGACCGTCGCTCAGCAAGCCCCAGGCAGCACTTTGGTGTTGCAGTTCGCCGATATCGACTTGGATGGCCGTTACAAACCGCAACTCACCCGCCGTCTTACCAATGTCCGTCTTTATAACAACGGTCGTGAACCGGTGAGAATGTATTTCGAATATACACTGGTTGATGCGAGCGGCCGTGTATTAGCCAAAGGCTCGGATTCAGCAACCGACGCCTTGTATTTGGGTAAATATACGTCCGAGCCCGTTAAACTCCCTTACGAGGAGTTCTATTTTGAAAAACAGGCTTTGATTTCTTGGATCAAAAACAAGATCGGTGGGCAGGAACCAAATTTAGCCGTCAGAGAAAAACGTTAGCTCATGGATTCGGTAGCCGGCCTTATCACTAAGGACCAGCTCGCGCTCGTCCGCTCTTTACTAGAACGTGTCTTTCCGCTGCGGTACTCGGACGAGCGGGAGCTCGTCCCTACTGAAGCGCCCCGGAAGGCTCAGGGGCAGGTAGGTGGTTCTCTGAGTGATCTAGCATGCTGCTCGAGTAGACCCAGCACTGCTAGATAGAAGATACGCATCTGCGTATTTTGAACTTTTCGGGATGGAGGCCCCGGATTGTTCTCAGATGAGCTCGCCTGCCTGCCCCGGAGGTTTTCAGGGCCGGCCCCGGAGACTTTCGGAAGCAGGACCTAGGAGCTAGAATCTAGGAGCTAGGGGATTGCGTGCACCTCAAACGCGCTACGCGTTATGCGGCGACGACGTCTACTAGCTCCTAAATTCTTCTCCTCTATGCTCGATCACTTCATTGGTGGCCAATGGATACGCGGCCAAGGCCAGCGTTTCTCTTCAACTAACCCGGCGACCGGCAAACAGGTCTTTCAATCCAGAAACGCGGATTCTTCGGAAGTAGCGACTGCGTTCCAGACAGCCAAAGGCGCGTTTCAAAAATGGGCCGAAAATTCAGCGGAAGAACGTTTCCAGATCGCTCGGAACTTCGCCAGCATCGTCGACAGGCGGCGGCAGGAGTTTGTAACCGCGATCGCGTGCGAGACCGGTAAGCCGCTGTGGGAGTCGAATCAAGAGGTAGACACGGTCGTAAAGAAGGTGGACTTGAGCATCTCGGCTTATGCCGAACGAACGGGGAGTCGTGAACAACAGATGGGTCTGGCTCGTTCCGTCTTATCTCATGCGCCACATGGGATCGTCGCCGTTCTTGGTCCGTTCAATTTCCCAGCGCATCTGCCGAATGGACACATCGTGCCGGCGTTAATTGCAGGAAATTGCGTCGTGTTCAAACCCAGTGAACTAACACCGTTAACCGGAAGCCTATTGGCGGATTGCTGGCGAGAGGCGGGTCTGCCTGGCGGCTGTTTAAACCTTCTCCAAGGGGATCGCTCTACGGCCGAGTTCATCCTCGAACGACCGGAAGTTGCCGGTGTCTTTTTTACAGGAAGCGCAACCACTGGTGTGGCCATTCATGAGCGGTTCGCAACCCGGCCGGAGGTGATTCTGGCTTTGGAAATGGGCGGCAACAATCCGATGGTTGTTCTGGAAACGAACGACGCGTCCGCAGTTGCACGGATCGTGGCTGTCTCGGCGTTTATCAGCGCCGGCCAACGTTGTACCTGTACCCGGCGACTGATCGTGGTAGGCAATAAGATATCGCCTGAGCTGATTGGGATCACAGAATCGATCGAAGTGGGCTCTCCGAATGATCTTCCCGAGCCATTCCTAGGCCCGGTCATCACTTCATCAGCCGCCAACAAAGTACTAAAAGCGCAGAGAGAGCTGGTGGCCAAAGGAGCCAAGATTCTAGTGGAATGCCGGCCAGCAAAAGAGGGGATCCCGTTTCTCAAGCCAGGTATCTTGGATGTAACCGGCGTCGATAGCCCACCCGATGAAGAGGTTTTTGGCCCTCTCCTTCAGGTGACCCGCGTTTCGGATTTTGATGCCGCCATCGCCGAAGCGAACCGGACTCGGTTTGGCTTAGCGGCAGGGTTAATCGGCGGAACGGAAAAAGATTTTGAGATCTTTCGACGTCGCGTCCGAGCTGGGATCATTAATTGGAACCGGCCAACCACCGGGGCCAGTAGTGCAGCTCCCTTCGGCGGTGTTGGTCTGTCCGGCAATCATCGTCCCAGTGCGTTCTATGCCGCGGATTATTGCGCCTATCCGGTGGCAACGTTGCAGAGTCAAGAGTTGGGCCTGGTTGAGTATCCGGGCCTGAAAAGCCTGTGAGAGGTGATTGGTCCCGCAGGCTGCGGTCGGTAGGGACGAGCTCCTGCTCGTCCGCATCGTTTACCACAGGCGCCGTTTTGCCGCAGCAATCGGACGAGCAGGGGCTCGTCCCTACCGCATGCGAACCGTTCTAGGCCGCACCTATATAGGAACAAAACCAAATCTTGTTACCTTCGCTGTCCAGAAAGCTACCCACAGCGTGCGTCCGGTCATAAATCTCAACCGGATCAGAAATAACTACTCCGCGCGCACGCAATGCTTTTTCGGTTTCTCGAGCGTCATCGGTCTCGATCGTGACACGCGGATTCGGGTTTTGCACCGGAGATTGATCCGAGTCCGACTTTAACATCAGAATGGTCTCGCCAATTAGGTAGCCGACTTGTTCTTTGTCCTCGTACGCGGGTGGCAAGCCCAAGGTCTCAGCGTAAAATTTATTCGCACGGTCCGAATCCACGACGGAGAGAGCGACAACGATTACACGCTTAAAAAGAAGGGACTTAGTGCTCATAGGATGCCTTTGCAGGTTTAGGGGGTAGTTGGGGTTAGATTCTATCAATATAAATGATGCTCAGAAGGGCAGCATTTGCGCGCAATTTCTTCAGCGAGTGAGTTTTATTGAGGTTGCTTGAGCACCTCGAAAAAGTCTGATAGCAACGAAAGCCACGTTATTTATGGGACAGGACACTAGCTAGCGGACATGAAATCCAACGAGCAGGTGACAATTGGCCGAGGTCAAGAAATTGACGACCGGTCCGAAGCAATGATGGTTTCACAGATCGACCTCGGAGCGTGAACGCAAAAACCGGACGAACCTGTGGAGTCTGCGGAACCTCGCTCGCGGAGGGCACCCAATCATGTCCCGTTTGCTCGTCGCGACGCCCCTTAAATCCAGACTTATTGCTCTTAGCCCTGGAAAAGGGCGACGAAGACGAGGCGAGCTCCGGTCCGGATGAAGCCCGTGCCAGCGCAGGTACCCTCGAGCTCAACGCCGACGGCCTCCGATTCGGACATTATCAGGTTTTGCAACGCGACGATGGCCAACCATTTGAGCTCGGCCGCGGCGCGATGGGAATAACCTACAAGGCTATCGACGTTGATCTGCACCGCCCCGTGACGCTCAAAGTCATTAACGCTCGCTATCTCAATGACGAATCCGCGCGGATCCGGTTCGTCCGGGAGGCGCGAGCAGCCGCTGCCGTTCGGCACTCAAATGTAGCCACCGTTTTTCATCTCGGGAAGAAGGGAGAAAACTACTTCTACGCGATGGAGTTTGTTCCGGGTGAAACTTTGGAACAAATCCTCCGCCGGGTTGGGTCATTGGACCTGAAGACTAGCCTGGGAATTGCCTCTCAAATAGCCGCCGGCCTAGGCGCCATCCAGAAGCAACAGCTCGTCCATCGCGACATCAAGCCGAGCAACATCATGGTGCATCTTGATGGAAGCAAAATCGAGAGCGTCAAGATTATCGATCTTGGTTTGGCTAAACCGGTGAATGAACCCAGCTCAGCCGTCTCGCTGCCTGGATCCTTCGCGGGAACCCCTCAATACGCCAGCCCGGAACAATTCAGCGGCCTGGGAACAGACATCCGTTCGGATCTCTATTCTCTCGGGGTCACACTATGGCAAATGCTCAGCGGAGAGGTGCCTTTCAAAGGCTCGAGCTCGGAATTATTGTACCAGCATCAACATGCTCCGTTGCCGGTCGCAAGACTGACTTTGCTCCCGCAACCTGCTGTCACCCTGCTCGAGGTCCTTCTGGAAAAGGAGCCGGCAAAACGATTCCAAACCCCTGATGACTTGATTGCCGCGATCGCCGGCGTTAAAGGCGCGGTCAGCTCAGGTTCTCGGTTAAGCAAAGAGAAACTGCGAACAACCATTCCCGTCGATCTCGCAGGGCTCGATGCGTCGTGGCCCGTGGTTAAAACGTCAGCCTGGAAGCAGCGTTTGCCCTTATTCGTTGCCGGCCTTCTGATTGCCGCCGGACTGGCCGCAGTGTGGTTCTATTACGAACAGCAGCAGGTTTCCTCGAGTCAACCAGTCGAGAAAGCCGTTCAGCCGGAGAAGAGTATCGCCGTTCTTCCATTCGAAAGTATCAGCGCAAACAAAGATGACGCCTATTTTGCGGATGGGGTGCAGGACGAGATCCTTAATCATCTCGCTAAAATCGCGCAGTTGAAGGTGATCAGCCGGACTTCGGTGATGCAGTACCGGGCCGGCGCCAAGCGAGACCTCCGCCAGATCGCTAACGCCCTTGGCGTAGCCACGGTTCTGGAAGGCGTCGTGCGCCACGACGCGAACCGGGTACGGATCACCACCGAGCTAATCGATGCCCGCAACGATAACACGATTTGGGCGGATAGTTATGACCGTAATCTTAATGATATCTTTGCTATCCAAAGCGAGATCGCGGAAGCCATCGCTCGACGACTGACCGCCACGCTTACGCCAGTCGAGCAGCAAATGATCGAAAGGAAACCGACTGAAAACCTGGCGGCATATGATCTTTATCTGCGGGCTCGGGAGCTCATTGCCAACACGGATTTGAACGCATTCAATTTCGAAAAACCGCTCCTTGACTCGATCGAGCTTCTCAACCAGGCGGTTCATCTGGACCCGAATTTCGCGCTGGCCTACTGCGCCGCCGTCCGCGCTCATGATCTTCTTTATGTGTCTTACGATCCGTCGCAAACCAGAAGGGCTTTAGCCGATGCCGCCATCGCGACCGCTCTTCGCCTCCAGCCCGACCTCGCGGATGTACATCTCAACTATGCTTATCATCTTTACTTCTGTTACCGGGATTATGAGCGAGCCAGCGTCCAACTGGCGATGGCGAAGCCCAGCTTGCCAAACAGCACAGACGTCATGGAGCTTCCGGCATTCATCGACCGGCGCCAAGGACACTTGGACAAAGCAATCCAAGGCTTCACTGCTGCGGTCCAGCTCGACCCGCGTGACGCCAATCCAATCTTAGACCTTGCTTACACTTTGTATACGGTCAGGAAATTCGGTGCTGCCGCAGAAGCCTACGACAAACTGATTGCCATCGTGCCAGATGAACCAGCGTACAAAATTGAAAAGGAGTTGTATGTGACCTTTATGCAAACCGGCGACGAGGATGGTCTCCGGAAAGCCATCAACCAGATACCGACCTCGGCAACGCCCGACCGAGGTGCTATCTCGCAAAACTTGAGTCTGGCTTTGTACGATCGCGACTGGCCCCGGGCAAAGCAGTTAGTAGAACAGCTGCAAAACGCCGGCGGTGAAGATAACGCAGATTTCAGTTATGCGGCCGTACCGGTCCCGGTAGGCTGCTACTCGATATTACTCGCCCGGTTACAAGACGAAGAGCTAAAGCCTGAGTTTGAGCAGAGTCGCGACCTGCTGCGCAAGAAATCGCTGGCAGCTCCGAGCAATGCCCTGTTGCTCAGCGCGCTGGCGGTAGTGGACGCCTTATTAAAGCATAATGAGGAAGCAATTGCCGAAGGACAAAGAGCAGTCGACACATTGCCGGTCTCCGAAGACGCCATGGACGGTCCCTGCCTCCTTATCAACCTGGCGGTAGTCGACGCCTGGACCGGCCAGATCGATGAAGCATTCAATCAGCTCTCCACATCCGCAAAAACGCCCCATGGGATCTATTACGGCCAACTAAAGAAATCCCCATTGTGGGACCCACTACGGAAAGATCCTCGGTTCGACGAATTGCTGGCGCAGTTAGCTCCAGGGAGGTAGCCAGGACAGGACAACACCGAAGCTAAAGCCTGGAGGGGAGCCGCTTTGCAATATGGCTAGCTGTGTAGCGTGGCAGCAAGCGGCTCCCGGGAACGTCTGCAGGCGTCACCACGTCCCACCGTATATGGAACGTCTCCTTGTCAGGACAAAATATTGATCGCTCCTTGAAACGGCCACTCCTCCGGACTCTCCACCAATCCATGACGAACCGGATTGTTCCGCACATACAGCCACTTCTGATCGTACTGATCACCGCTTCGGATTTGGCGATCCCAAAAACTTCGCTGCCAAACAGGTTTTTCGTGGACGTTTGGCCAACGCCGCGAAACAAAGGACTTCCAGGACGCCACCCAGTTTTCTAAGCGATACCTCGCTAGGTTACCCTCACCAACGAACGCATGAATGTGTTCAGGCATTATCACATATCGACCAACGGTGTAACCATCGCATACGATCCAAGACCGGTGAATCAACTTGTGCACCCACTCGTGCGCCAAGATTTTTCTTCGGTGCTTGGTGCAGACGGTCAAGAGTAGGATCACCATTTCGCGGTCCAATGGTGTTAAGTGTGGTGGATGTTGGCGATCTGGAAATATAATAACTATATATTAAATCGTTATTATGTCTCGTCAATGTATTGAAAGCGCTAACGGAAACAGACGCTGGGCCATGGTGACGCCTGCAGACGTTTCCGGGAGCCGCTTGCTGCCACCTTACAGAGCTAGCCATATTCCAAAGCGGCTCCCCTCCAGGCGGTGGGCCATGGTAACACTTGCAGACGTTTCCGGGAGCCGCTTGCTGCCACGTCACAGAGCTGGCGATATTGAAAAGCGGCTCCCCTCCAGGACGCTGGGCCAACCGGCAGACTCTCTAAGGGGCACTATCCCAACTGATACTCGTCCAATCGCGCTTCTAAGAGCTTTCGCAGCGTTTCGCGTGCGCTCTCCGCGGTTTCTTTGGCTCTCGCGATCGCGACGCATAACGCGATCAATCCTTCGAGATCTCCGAGATCAATAAACTCGGAATCGATCCGCCCGTCTGGTGTGCAGTTATGATAATTGCCGAGGGCAATACAAAGCGCTGCAGACCGATATCCATAAAGTTGAAATGCGGTCGCCTCGCAAGTTCCACCCGGCATCAAACAGCGTTGAAACGCTATCTTTTCTTTTTTAGCGACCTCAACGAAAAGATCCGTCGTTTGCGGATCGAAAATCGAGGTTCGATCACCGACCCGAACGATCGGTCCTTCTCCCATTTTGGCGGGCAGAATTTCTTTACTGGTCTCAAGTGAAATAACGGTAGCATCCGGCGGAAGCAGTTTGGATCTAGCCAAATGAATGGCGCCGATAAAACCGATCTCTTCAGCTCGCGTAAAAACACCCGCTACCGATCTGTCGAAATTTCTTTCCGACAACGTCCGCAACGTCGCGATGACCGTCGCGCAACCAATCAAATCGTCGCAGGCACGAGAGTAGAGCCTATCTCCGTCTAACCTTAACGCCGGCAAATCCCACATCCCGAAATCGCCGAATTCCTGCACCTGGCCTTTGTCTTGAAGGCGCTCCGGAACACCACCCAGAAAGCGACGGATGGGGCGCAACTGCCACCCGGGATGATCCATATGAGCGACAAACACATTTTTGGGGTGCCCGGCGCCGCACCAGGCAATGAGGTTACCATAAGGGTCGACCTGCAATCCTAAACCTTCGATGTCGCTGAGTTGCCGCTTGATCTCCTCGCTGACGGCGCTTTCGAACATCGGAGCAGTTGGACACTCCAACAGAGGCTGAACGATTTTCAGGACGGTGTGACGGTTCATTGCAGAATCCGAATTCAAGATGTGCGGATTTCGGAGATTACGCTAACTAACAGAAGATTTTTTTCCGAAGAGTCAGTTACCACTTTGTAAGCGACGTCATGGCGCATGGCGCGCATCGAAAATTTCTAACCGCTCGGGGCGTAGCGGTTGAATGATAAGAATCCTTTTCATACAGGGTGCCGTTAGGTTAGGCATTTTTCCCACGGCCGTGGCAGGGCAGAACGCAGTCCACGCTGTGGCTTCATCGGTTGACGTAAATGGTCAGTTGGCGGACAAGGTTTAGACGTCATCGAAAATATGCCCATCTTCTCTGCGTTTGGTCAGCTACGTCAGCGGCTTGAGGCCGGCGAGAAAATCATAAACGGTTTCTGCTCGGCTCCAAGTCCGATCCTGGCTGAGTTCCTTGCGCGACAGGGTTTTGATTCTCTCACTATTGATCTGCAACATGGCCTGATTGATTATCAGACTTCTTTGACGATGCTGCAGGCGATTGCCGCCGCTGGGATCCCTGCGATCTGCCGCGTCCCGTGGAACGATCCGATCCCGGTGATGAAAGCGCTCGACGCGGGCTTCGAGGCGATCATCTGTCCCATGATCAACACTCGGGAAGAAGCCGAAAAGTTCGGTTCGTACGCGCGCTACGCCCCGCGAGGGGTGCGCTCGTTTGGTCCAACTCGGTCTCTAAATGTTTTCGGTGGGTCGTATAGCGAAGTTGCTAACGATCAGATTGTAACTCTCGCCATGATCGAGACTGAGACTGCGGTGAAAAATCTTGAGGAGATTTTAACCGTACCCGAAATCGACGGCATCTACATTGGGCCAGCCGATCTGACGCTATCGATGGGTTTCGCGCCCTCGATCGTGGTGACCGAACCGAAGGTGATTGACGCTATCGAACACGTTCGTGCGACCACTAAGCAGCGGGGCAAATTTGTCGGTCTTCACTGCAGCGGCGGAACCACCGCCGCAGCGATGCTAGCTCAGGGCTTCGATCTAGCGACCATCTCTACTGACATCCGGATTTTCGTTGCCGCCGTCCAACAAGAATTAAATGCCGCGCGCAATGGACAGAAGAAAGACGCGAAAGGTGACACGCCGAGTTATTGAGATTCGAGTCGTCTTCAGTTCCAGGAGACTTGAGTACGACACCGCCTTCGGGGAAATGAACTAAGGTTTAAATATGTTTTGGACGAAATTGTAAAGCGCGGGACGCCAGACATCAAAGCTGTGGATACCGCCCGGTACCAATTCAAACGTATGTCGAACTCCAGCATTGGTTAATAGAGAGTCGATTTCCTCGGTAAACGGGAGCACCACGTTGTCATCACTGCCGATCAAGACTTGGAAATACTTGATTTGGTGATTTATCAACTTGGGGTTGCTAAGAGCGGCCGTTATCGCGGCTTTATCTGTAGCGTTCGGAAAGTAGATCGGGCTAAAGAGTCCAATCGCCGAAAACTCCTTAACATGCACCAGGCCAGAATAAAATGTTTGGTAGCCGCCCATGGACAAACCAGCAATAGCTCTTCCGTTCGCGTCGGTTTGCACTTTGTAGTTCTTATTAACAAACGGAATGATGTCGTTGATCAGCTGTGCGTCTACGTCATCGGTATTGTTCGGATCTTGCTCGTCGTTGGGAGAACCCGGAACCGTAGAGTACACGTCGGGCATGACGACGATCATGGGAACGACGGCTCCAGCGGCCAGGAGATTATCTAGAATTGGTTGAACTCTGCCCTCAATAGGCCAGGAGTAGACGGTATCGAATGCTCCATGATAAAGATACAATACCGGAAGCGGTCCATAAGATTTACTGCCGTATCCGGGTGGGGTGTACACAAGGAGCTTCCTGAAGGTCTGCGTATTGCTGGCCAGGTATGTCTCTTCATGAATAGCGCCGTGCGGGACGGCCTGAGTATCAATAAAGTCCGGCGGATTTCCTGGAATGAGCAAGAGACTGGTGTTTGGCTGCCGTTGCGGCTTTTGATAGGCCCAGCCCGGATCGGTTATAACGACTCCGTCGACACTAAACGAGTATTCGTAAAGATCCGGAGCCAATGGCCCGATCGTAACACTCCAGATTCCATTTGCATCTCTTGTCATCGCGGTGGGTGGCCGGGGTGCAAAAAGTTCTACAGCTCCGAACAGGAGCGATACGGTGCTCGCCTGCGGCGCGCTGATGGCAAAGGTTACCTGATCATTAGGAAGGATGGTGGTGGTTGAAATCGGTGTGGGAGTTGGAGCAGGGGCCTGCGCCCGAACAGAAGGGACCGTAAACGCATAAAGCGCTAGCGCGGTGAAGGCGCCAAATGCTCTGACGATGAAGCCAATGGAGGAACCGTTTGTTAACATGGTGGTAACTTTAAGGTTGTTACAAAACAGGATTAAAAGATCATGATCTTTCTGGTTGGGGGGCTGTACCGGTGAGCTTATCGGGTTGCACCGGCGACGTGACCGCAGACTAACATTTGCATGTCGATGACCGTGGAGCAAGATGAGCCGTCGCTCTTCCTGTAAATGACGTGTCATCAGATACTTATGAGGTGCCACGCCGACCGCTGAATGGAAGTGCTGAAAAATAGTGCCGGCTCAGACCGGCAATTCGGGCAAGTTGCTCGATGGAAACATCATCTGGTACGCCGTATGGAGCTTTCGAGCAAGCCCCCTAGATCGATCGGCCGTGCGTTCCATCCTACGAACTCGATGATAGTGTCGCTTTTGAGGTCAGCTAAGCCTGTGCAGTGATTTTCTGCACCCGATCTCGATGGCCCATTGAGTTCCCTTTCTCTCGCACCGGCGCGAAAGAGGACATCTTCGTCCGGCGAGTTTCGACGGCCTCGATCCTCATCATGCTTTCTTGGCAAGGACGCGCTCGCGCGGGGTGGCAGCATTGTCATGGTAGGCTTTATCGTTATGCGATTCTGAAAAACATAATGGGCACCAGCTGCGCCTTAAGCGGGAAGCGGTAGAGCTGCGGAGCGCTGGGTGGGTCCGCGGGAGCCGCCTGCGTTCTGCACGTTTCGGCCGGCTTAATTATGGGGCAAAAACTTGCTGAGTCGCGGGTCACATACTAAAGCGGCTCCCCTGGGCGCTCACGTCCTTCACCTTTGTGGCGCTTGTGATCTTTCCGTATTGTGGAACCCAGTTTTGCCTCAAGACTGCGGCTCTGCGGTTCTGGGCAAGGCTCCGTAGGGGTGATCTATCTTAAACCGCCAGATCCGATCGGCGCCGAGAGTAGCGACCTCGATGCTCTCGGTCACCATCTTCTGCAGGGTCCCGGTTTCGTCGGTATACTCTAGTTCGATGAGCCCTCGGAGAACCGTGATATTGCCGTACTCTACCGCGTAGACGGTCTCGATTTTCAGCTTGCCGTTGAGGGACAGAAAGCGTTCTAGCGCCAAGCGAATCTGGTCACGGCCGACAGCCACTTGTTTCCCAGCGGAATCCAGCAACACCGCTTCCTTGTGGTAGAGGTCCGCCCAGTGATCCAGGTCGCGGTTGTTATATGCGGTTACGCTGTCGGCGTGCAACGGGTGTTGAAGCAACGTAATGTTTAGATCATCCAGAGTTGTGTTCATTGCGACGCAGCATTGTCCAAACCGCACAGAACCACTTGTCGTTCCGTGCGTTTTTTTGTTAATTCCTGCGTTTTTCTTGCTAACCGTCGCGATACTGCTTTGGCGTCAGTCCGGTCCGTTGTCGGAAGCAACGCGTAAAGGAGCTTTGGTCAGCGAAACCGCAACGGAACGCGATCTCCCCTAAACTCAGTCCACGCTGGGCACGGAGAAGCTGTTGCGCTGCGAGCACGCGACACTCGATTAGAAATTGGTAAGGCGAGAACCCGGTCGCTTTCTTAAACAAACGCGAAAAGTGGTAGGGGCTTACATCGCCCGCCGCGTCGGCGATTTCTTTTAAAGATATGCCATTGTTTAGATTCTCCCGGATGAAATCTTGGGCGCGTCGAATTCGCCACTTTGGAATGACTAATGGTTGGCCGGCGGTCAGCTGTCGATCGGTATACCGCCGAATCAGATAAACCGCTAGGGCTTGAGAGAGCGAGTCGATCAGCAGACGGCTACCAATCCCCGGCATTAACACTTCTTTCTGAAAGGCTCCGAGCAGCCCGGTTAAAAACTCGTCTTTCGGCTCGATCGATCCGCGCAGCTCGAGGTGGCTCGGCTGCTTGATTCCGATTTCTGCCCCAATCTGGCAAAGCCAGTCTGGGGTGAACAGCAAACTAATTACCTCGATCTCGCCGGACCACCGATAGCTGGCCGGCGTAAAAGCCGGAGAAAGCAGTACCTGACCCGGCCGAATCGTCGCGTCGCCTGAATCGAGAATCAGCGAAAGCCGATGCTCAGGATAGCCTTTGCTCATTACAGCAACTGGTCCAATTCTCTCCCACTCGGCCACTAGTCCCGGCCATAGGCGAACTTGGCGCTCCAAGATCGGAATTGCCGCATCTTGGTTTGCGATATCAACTAGCTGAAGCTCCGCTTCCTGTGACACACAGCGATCTTAGATCCATTCCGCAGAAAACTCACGGGAGAGAAAGGAGAGAACCGCGAATAGACACGAATTGACGCAAAAAAAAGTTCAGTTCGGATAATCTCAAATAAACTATCGTCTCGCGGGATCTCGGCGAGATCGCCGTCGTAACCTGCGGTTCTCATTCGTGTTCATTCGCGGTTAAGAAAGCTCTCCTGAACTCCTTGAACTCCTGAACTTCTCTCCAATTTGCTATTTGCTATTTGTCATCTGCTATTCTTAGGGTCCCGACAGTTTGCATGCTTAAGAAGATCCGTTACTGGCTCGAATTTGTTGGTCTCGCAGCCGCAGTGCGTGTCGTCCCATGGTTTCCGTTATCACTTCTGCGCGGGGTGGCATGGGCGATCAGCTGGCCGGTTTTCTATCTTGATCGGCGCAGCCGGCGAGTGGCCCTAGCTAATCTGGCAGCCGCTTTCGGCGATCGATACACCCCAAAGGAACGTGAACGGATCGCCCGAAAGTCGATCCAAGTAGTCGGGCAAAGGTCCTTAGAGCTCTTTTGGTCCCCAAGGATCAACCAGAAAAATTTTCAGTCGTACTTGCGTTGGCACGATGAAGAGTTTTTTCACCAGATTCTGCGGATGAAAGGTGATCGGGGTGTGATCGGCCTTACTGTCCATTTCGGCAATTTCGAATGGGGCAACCTCCTCTTTGCCTTTCGAGGGTTGGGCGGCTATGTAGTCATGCAGCGCCTTAAGAACGACCGGCTGACCGGGCTTTTCCAGGAGTTGAGAGAAACCTCTGGGCACAAGGTGGTGACTCAGGAGAAGTCGATGTTGAGATTCTTTAAGCTCCTGAAACGGGGCTCCAACGTCGGGCTTTTAGGCGATTTGACTTTGAAAATGTCAGAACCAGGCGTGCTCATTAACACTTTCGGTCTTTGGATGTGGACAACGGTAATGCATGGCGTGCTACAGAACAGAGCCGGTGTCCCGATTCTACCGATGGTAACGGTTCCGGCCCGTAAAGGGTACGACGTCCGTCTGCTGGAACCGATTGAATTTTCATCAGACGCAACTCCGGCCGAAATCGCCCAAACTTGTTGGGATCGGTTCGAGCCCGTTATCCGGGAACGACCGGAGCTCTGGCTCTGGGCCTATAAACATTGGCGATACCGGTCGCCAGTCGAGGGCGACCGGTATCCGTTTTACGCGAATCAATCAGGACGTTTTGACGCTGAGTTTAACAACCGGTTTGGAGCGGCGACGAGTCGTACGCAGATTTGACCGTCCTAAAATCGCAACGGTTCCAGACGAGCAGAAGCTCGTCCCTACCGGCTCACGGCCTGCCGGCGCTTAGGTTCCTCGCTGACGAAAGTCGGATCCGTTCCCGGTCAAATTTGCTATTTGCTATCTGTTAGCTGCCATTTTTAGGGTGCCAGAGCTCGAATGATTAAGAGAGTCCGTTATTGGTTCGAATTTTTCTTCGTATCGCTTTTTGCTCGCATCGTACCAATGGCGCCCCTGCGCCTGTTGCGCGGCCTGGCTTCAGTCTTGGGTTGGTTGGTTTACCATTTGGATCGCCGCAGTCGATTGGTTGCTCTGGCCAATCTGGAGGCCGCGTTTGGTGACCAATACACACCTAAAGAGAGGGAGCGTATTGCCAGGAGATCGGTTCAGGCATTCGGCCGAAGCTTTCTCGAATTGTTTTGGTCACCTCGCCTAAACCGGGAAAACATTCACCGGTTTGTCCGTTTCGCGGACGAAAAGCGCTTCGAGGCCATGCTCAGCACAAAACAGGAACAACCGGTGATTGGGATTACGGTTCACTTTGGTAATTTTGAGTGGGGAAGCGCTTTGTTCGGCTTCCGCGGCTACGATGGTTACGTCTTGATGCAACGGTTCAAAAATGATCGCCTGACTGCCCTTTTCCAGGCGTTCCGAGAAGTATCAGGGCAAAAGAGCGTGACCCAGGAGCAATCGATGATTCGGTTCTTCAAAGCGCTAAAGCGGGGAATCCCGGTCGGCATCCTCATTGATTTAACTCTGAAGATGTCAGATCCCGGCCTGATCCTAAGCGCCTTCGGACTGTGCATGCGCACGACCATGATGCACACCGTGCTTCAGGAACGAACCAAACAACGGATTCTCCCTTTCATTACCGTGGCAGATGCCAACGGTTACACGGTTCACATTCTTGATTTTATCGAATTCTCCCCGTCGGCTAGCCGAGAACAAATCGCCCAGACTTGTTGGGACAGATTTGAACCGTTCATTCGCCAGCATCCGGAACAATGGCTCTGGGGCTACAAGCACTGGCGATACCGGCCACCAATCGGCGGCGAACATTATCCATTTTATGCGAACCGCTCTGAGCTGTTCGATGCAGAGTTTAATAAAAATTCAACCGCCACTGCGACACCAAGTCCGGAAAAGAAATAGGAATTGCACGACCAGATCAAAAAAACCACAGCGCGGCAGAGCCATGACCTAAACACAGAAAAACGCACGCAAAGACGCAAAGGCGCAAAGGTTAAAACACATGCAATTGTCCCGCAAAGCACTAGGGGCATTCATGGAAGTTGATAAGCCCTAAGCAGCGGGTTTTCTGGTGGTCTGGCCTATTCTTGACTGGCCAACCCGATCGATCGCCGCGAAATCAAAAATGCTCAGCTTACCTAGTCTTAACCTTTGCGCCTTTGCGTCTTTGCGTGCGTTTTGACTGTTATCTCTTTGTGACCTTTGCGCCCTTGTTGTGTAAATGATTTCTGTTTACCGTCCGAGGTGAGCCGATCATTCAACGATTTGGGCGAAAGGGAAGTGCTCGCTCTCGCGATTTCACTCGAAGAAGAGGACAGCCGAATCTATCGAGACTACGCCGAGAGGATGAAAGAGAAGTACCCGGAGACTGCATCAATTCTGCAATCGATGTACGAAGTCGAACTCGCTCACTATCGCCGGCTGATCGAGGTCTACCAAGGTCGGTTTGGAGAACATATTCCCTATTTTCGGCGACATGACGTTAAAGGATTTATCAAACGCAAACCGATCTGGTTAAATATCCATCTCAAACCAAAAGGGGTGCGGCAGGACGTTATGGCCATGGAAGCAGAAAGTCGCCGGTTTTATCAGCAGGCGGTCGAGCAAGTTAAATCGCCTGAAGTACGGCTGCTTTTGCAAGAGCTCGCGGCAGTGGAAGAGGACCACCAAGACATCTTGGTGGAAGAAGTCAAAAAGAAGAAAAAATCGGGCGCATTAGCGAAGGAAGATGAAAGGAGCTAGGAACGAGATCCTGCTCGTCCGAGAACCGATTGGAATGACCGCTCGTATTCTTTCTGTTCGTTTAGTCAATTACTACTTGAGGCATGGCAAATCCCCGGATGAGCAGGAGCTCATCCCTACCGAATTCTATGGCTAAAACTTACCCGGTTATCGACGGGAAACTTGCGAACTGGCTCGGCGCGCAAAAGATCTTTTTTGTGGCAACCGCTCCCCTCTCATTAGACGGGCACCTTAATTGCTCGCCGAAA
>JAFAZK010000109.1 GCA_019239825.1 Verrucomicrobiota bacterium
ACATAAGATTGGAATCCCCGGCGAGCAGCTCAACGCTGCTCTCGATCAAATTGAGATTGCCGTTGGTCGGAGTAAACACGACCTGGTTCAACATCTGTTGTTGGCGCCCGGCGATTTGGTCAAAGGCAAAATCCGAGTCGCCGATCAAGACAGCCACGCCTTCGTTAGTGGCCTCTTTAAGAGGGGTCGGTGTCGGGGTGACAGAAGCTGCCGGCGAAGCTGCTGGAGTCGGAGTAGGGCTGGCAGCTGCGGCAGGTTTCCCGTCGGGAAAAGCGGTCTTGAATTTGCCGGACAACCGGACAGCCATAGCCAGAGGCGTACTTCCCGGTTTATAGAATTTCCTGGCTGCTTCCGACCCCATCATCACCGTGCTGGCGTCAATTAACCCGGCTTGAGGTGTCGTCGAGACTAAAGTTTCCTCCTTTAGCCCGCTGACTGGTGTCCCGGTAAAGGCTCCTGCGAACGGCAAAAGAAGATCTGTGGTTGATGCGCCCAAAGGATCAGACTTATTAATCGTGTCTCCGTTGACCGACAGCACGGTCATATCCGAGTCCACCGAACCAGCCTGCCGCTGGATTTTAGTCGCCAGGTTCGGATCAGCGACGATCTTGTCCGCGGTGAATTCCAGACCCCAAGCCTTCAGCAGTTTGTCCAAATTTGCCGAATAGGTCTCGCCGCGCATCATCGCTTGCTGACCGCCGCTTAGCTGTGAATCGACAAAGGAGAATGGATCCAGCAGCGCGACCATCTTACCTCCGCGAAGCATGAATTGATCGATGGCGAATTGAGCGGATTCAGTGATGCCCTTCGGATAGTCTACGAGAAGTACCGAGATATCATCATCGATTTTGTCCGCGGTCAAAGGCACCTCACGCACGGTATAATTCTCTTTGAGTTCCTGGACAAAAACCCAAGGATCGCTCCCGCGCTGCCGTTGCATCATCATCATCGGGTTAGCAGCCCGGCCGAGCACCGGTAAGTCACTCATTACGCCGATGACGGCCTTTTTCGGATTAACGACGCTCGAGATCGCTCGCGAGATGTCATATTCGAGAAGGGTCTCGCGGTCTGGGCTTAAGAAAGAAATCGCCGTCTTTGCATCAAGGCAGCTGACTGCTAGCCCGAGATAGATCTTGTCGCCGGTGAGATTGGCAGCAACCGTCTGGCCTTCGACCCCGTCTAGACGGGCCGAGTCTTCTGCATCAGAGTCCGGTTTAGGATCGAGCTTTACGATTTGGATCTTACCGTGACCAGCCTGCTGATACTCCGAGAGCAGATCTTCAACTTCCTGCGCGTAAGTGCGCAGGGGTACCGGCATGGAAGAGTTATCCTTGCTGTAATAGAACCGGATTTCGACCGGTGTATCCAATTTATCCAGGATCCGTTTCGTGCCGGGCGACAGCGTGTAAATCTTATTCTCAGTCAGGTCGCTTCTGACTTTCAGAAAATTTCCGATCACGTTTATTGCGATCAAAATGACCAAGACCGCAACAACACCGGCGACAGGGAACAGCCAAGTCTCGAATTTCTTCATAGCTATCAAGCGCGATGTGCGCGGAGAACAACACTGTTGGCGAATAGGCAGAATACGATGACACTCGCAAAGAAGAGCAGGTCGCGGCTATCGACTACACCGCGTTGCAGACTGTCGAAGTGAGTCATCACGCCGATTGACGCCAAGCCATCTACGAGCCAAGCAGGGGCCCAACTTGAAACTGCATCCGTGACCGGTGGCCATCCGCACAGGATGAGAAAGAGACAAATGATGACTGCGAGGATGAAGCTGACAACCTGATTTCTGGAGAAAGACGAAGTCAGCAGCGCGATGGCGAGAAACGCTCCGGCCATCATCAGGCTGCCCAAGTAACCGCAAAAGATTCTGCCGTAATCCGGATGTCCCAGATAGCCAACCGTGACGACAATGGGGAAGGTTAAGAACAATGCGATCGCTAAAAAGATCCAGCTCGCTAGGAACTTACCTAAAATTGCCTGCCAAGGAGTGACCGGCATGGTCAAAAGCAACTCCATGGTGCCTAAACGCAGTTCCTCCGACCAGAGGCGCATTCCAGCGGCCGGCACGAGAAAAAGGTAAAGCCAGGGATGCCAAAGAAAAAACGGAAGCAAATCGGCTACTCCGCGGTCAAAAAACCGCCCTACCATGAAGGTGAAAAACCCAGCGAGTAGCAAAAAGATTACGATGAAAACGTACGCTACCGGGGAGGAAAAATAGGCACCAAGCTCGCGCTTGGCAATGGTCCAAATGGTTCTCATGCCGCTGGTTTAGTATCGGGGAGGGTGATGGAGCGGAAAACGTCATCCAGTCGACCTTCTTCGACATCGAGATGTTCAATTTTCCACGCGTTGCGGGTTCCGGCTTCGAGCAGCTCGGGTAAAACGTTTCCTCGCGGAACCACCTGGAAAGTCACCTGATCCGGCTTCTCCGCTACGATCCAAAATTTCGCTACCCCTTTTAGCGCTTCGATCTGGGGGACCAATTGACCCTTCGAAATATTTCCTACTGTAACGATCACGTTGCCGGCGAAGGGAGATTGCGCCTTCAATTCTTCCGGCGTTCCATTCGCGACAATCTTCCCTTGATCGATGATGATCGCTCGGCTGCAAGCTGCCTCGACCTCTTCGAGGATATGGGTCGAAAAAATGATCGCTTTCTCTGAACCCATGCGTTTGATCAGCGTACGAACTTCGTATTTCTGGTTTGGATCCAAGCCGTCGGTCGGCTCATCGAGGATAAGAACCTCAGGATCGTGAATTAGAGCCTGGGCTAGACAAGTCCGGTGCCGAAAACCCTTGGAAAGAGTATCTACGCTCTGGTGCAGGACCCGTTCGAGGAAACAGAGCTGGACGACCCGATCGATGGCGCCCCTTTTCGCTGAGCCGAATAGGCCGCGCATTTCCGCGCAAAAGCTGAGAAACCCAAAGACCGACATGTCCGAATAAATCGGAGCGTTCTCTGGCAGATACCCAATACGGCGCCGAGCTTCCAGGGGTTGATCCGCCACGTTGAATCCGGCGACAGTTATGGTTCCGGAGGTGGGCGGTAAATAACCAGTAATCATTCGCATACTGGTGGACTTTCCGGCGCCGTTTGGTCCGAGAAATCCGAGGACTTCGCCTTTGCTGACGGAGAAAGTCACGTCGTCAACCGCACACTTCACTCCAAACCTTTTGGTCAAGCGCTCGACGTTGATCATGGGTGAAAGGTCATCATGAAAATTGATGTAGGGGAGGGGAGGGTTAGAAAAAGCGCGACCGATCGGATTTGTCAAGCGCGCGCGGATTTAAGGCAGGGGGAAAGACCGGGTTTTTGCCTCGAAGAGACTGGATGATGGTAGCCTGGCAATTTATTCGCCTCCAATGGACGAAAGGTGTCCCCGGGGGGTGTTGGAAACGTTGCCGCGAAGCGGCTACACAGAACAGCCCAGGGTCTTAACCCTGGGTCAGGTGATCGGTGAAAGGTGCCCTGCAAGTGGCACCCGATATGGGGGCGCCGCTTCGCGGCAAAAATCCGGCAAGCCCCTGGGACAGAGAATGATCTTTGGGTGAACTGTGGAACAATTCGCGATGCTCGCCCTGTCCGAGGGTTATGGCCACCTGCCAACGACATTGCGCCCATACGTCCCTTTCGCTAACGTTTGAGAAGTTTCGACCATGGTTCCCACCTCCAAGCCCGAAGTTTTATGGCGACCGCACGCCAGCGTCAGCGAAAGAAGTAACCTTACCCGTTACCTCCAATGGTTGTCGAAAACGTACGACGTTCGGTTTCAAACGTACCCAGAAATTTACGAATGGTCAGTTACCCAAATCGACGATTTCTGGCGATCGATTGCTCGGTTCTTCGACGTCCAGTTTCATACCCCTTCAGATCATGCGGTTGTTTGGCATCAGACTGAGGATGCCCATTGGTTCCCGGGTGCCACGCTAAACTATGCCGAACAGGTTTTAAGAACCGTTCGGCAACGACCGGAAGAGGTCGCGATACTTTCTGCTTTCGAAGGACAAAACCAATCAGAACGGCGCCGAATCAAAGGGAGCGAGTTGTTTTCGCAAGTCTCAGCAGTCGCTGCTGCGCTGAGGGCGGCCGGAGTTGAGAAAGGAGACCGCATCGCCGGCTATTTGCCGAATTGCCCCGAAACAGTGATCGTGTTTCTAGCCAGTGCGTCCATCGGCGCTGTTTGGTCCAGTTGTCCTCCGGAGCTTTCCAGTAAAGGGGTGCTGGAGCGGTGGCAACAGATCGCCCCGAAGATTCTCTTTGGCGTGAGCGGCTATCACTATGCAAACAAATATCACGATCGCAGCGAAGCGCTTCGCGAGATCGCTAATGGACTTCCCTCACTAAAGACTGTTGTGATGGTTGGCGCTAATCCGGTCCTTAGCGGGCTCTCCAATTCAGTACCGGTCACGCCATGGGGCGATTTCCTTCGCGACGCCGATCCGAGCTCATTTTCTATCCTGCCAGTCGAGTTCGAACATCCGCTCTGGATCCTGTTTTCGTCTGGAACTACCGGCATCCCAAAGCCGATTGTGCAGAGCCACGGCGGAATCTTATTGGAACATCTCAAAGTCTTGGGGTTGCAACTGGACCTGCAACCAGGCGACCGATTCTTTTGGTATACCACTTCCGGCTGGATGATGTGGAATTTCCTCATCACCGGCTTGGCCCTTGGGACCTGTATCGTCCTGTTTGATGGAAGTCCGAAACATCCGGATTTGTCGGTCTTGTGGCGTTTTGTAGACGAAGAGCGCATAACCTATTTCGGTACCAGCGCGCCGTTCTTGCTGGCGTGCGAGAAAGCCGGACTAAATCCGCGCGCGGATTTCTCTTTCAGCCATTTGCGATCGATAGGCTCGACCGGAGCACCCTTGCCGCCGGAAGGTTTTGATTGGGTCTATCAACAGGTTAAGCCCGACGTTTGGTTGGGATCATTAAGTGGCGGCACGGATGTTTGTACCGCCTTCGTTGTCTCGAATCCATTGGATCCTGTGATCCGGGGTAAACTTCAATGTCGCGGTCTCGGCGCGCGTATCGAAGCGTGGAATGAGAACGGTGAGGCGGTATGGAATGAGATGGGCGAATTGGTGTTAACCGCTCCTTTTCCTTCGATGCCTGTTTTTTTCTGGAATGACCCGGACGGCAGCCGGCTTCGAGCCAGTTATTTCGACTATTTCCCCGGTATTTGGCGGCATGGCGATTGGATCGAGATCGACCCGGACAGTGGCCAATGCGTTATCTATGGCCGATCCGATTCTACTCTGAATCGCGGCGGTGTCCGCATGGGAACCAGCGAATTTTATCGCGTGGTCGAGACGTTCCCCGAAGTCCAAGAAGCTTTGGTGATCGACACTACGGGGCTGAAACCCGGGGCCCAAGAATGCAGTGGGAAGCTGATTTTATTTCTAGTTTTAGCTCCAGATTTGGAATTTACCCCCGCGCTCAAAGCGACGATTTGTGACCGGATCCGGACGCAACTTTCGCCGCGCTACCTACCGGACGACGTTTGTGTAGTCCGCGAGATCCCTCATACCTTGAATGGGAAAAAGCTCGAGGTGCCGGTTAAGCGAATATTTCAAGGGGTGCCTCTAGCCAAGGCGGTTAGCCGGGAAGCGCTTAGCAACCCACAGGTGCTCAACGAATACATTGAGTTGGCGCAGAAAATGGGGCTAGAAGCTTTGGCTTAGACCCGGCTAACAGAATCGAACCAAGACGTTAGCGGTAACGGTAGCGATGAGCTCTGCTCATCCGCGCGAGACCATCCGGTGTCGGGAGAACTCTGTCCTGGCTCCGTAGGAGCCGAATATTACCGGTCTTTAAAAGCGCGACCAGCTCCATAGGAGCGGCATCTATGGTGTAAGAGGTACGGGCACATTCGTGTTTCATCTATTCCGGGCGACCATGTTCTTCCCCTATCCGCCCATACAAATTCAGATGCCGCTCCTAACGGAGCTAGTCGTGTTTTCTTGGGGCGGTGGCTATAAAGATTTCGCTCCTCCGGAGCTAATTGATTCGGCGTTATGGATGATCCGGCATCCGGGGGATGTCTACAATCCAGCGTCGATGGGTTGCAAACCCCGAGAAACCCAAAGCTTCAGAGGCTCTTCTGCCGCCCCATACTTGCTCAGGTCCAGCCAAGACGATACAGATTAAACCTTCATGCCTAAGAATCCCGTTTCGCGGTTAATGTTCGCTTCGAGCGACTCGTCTGCCGATTTGCTTTATGCCACCGGTTTTTCTGTACCGGATCCGATCCTTTATCTGGAGCAGAACGGCAAGAAGACGATTTTGCTGTCTGATCTCGAGCTTGGCCGCGGCCGCAAAGAGGCAACCGTGGACGAAATCGCTTCTCTATCGGCGATTCAGGATTCGCTGGAAAAACGGCTGAAGAAAAAGCCGACGATCCAGGAAAGCGTGACTGAGTTTCTACGCAAAAGACGAGTTAAACGGGCCGAAGTACCCGCGGACTTTCCCTTAGGGCTTGCCGTTGCCCTTCGCGAAGCGGGCATCCAAGTCGCACCGGTAGACGGTTTGTTTTATAGTGCTCGCGAGTTCAAAGCGGCAGCCGAGGTTAAAAAGCTGGAACGTGCGATCGAGCTTACGGAGATCGGTTTGGCGCGCGCTTACGAAGTTTTACGGGCTGCAGAAATCAAGCCGGGCCGCAAACTCATCTGGGGCGGGAAATCGTTGACCTCGGAAATCCTGCGGGCGGAAATAGATTGCGCGATCCTTCGTGCCGGTGGCACACCGACCAACCCGATTGTTGCGGGTGGCGATCAAGCTTGTGATCCGCACAACCGTGGCAGTGGGCCGTTGAAGGCGAACTCTTTGATCATCCTTGACGTGTTTCCGCGCGATAGCGCCAGCGGCTTCTATGGCGATTTAACCCGCACGGTTCTCCGCGGCAAAGCCAGCACGGAACAAAGGAAGCTCTGGGAAACGGTATTAGAAGCCGAGGAATTGGCTTTCCGGGGTATTGCGCCTGGGAAATCCGGTCAGGAATTGCAGGACAGCGTAAAGACCTTCTTCAAAGACAACGGTTATCCAACCGAAGAAAAAGACGGCCAATGGACCGGATTTTTCCATGGCCTTGGCCACGGCTTAGGCCTCGAGGTCCACGAAGCCCTGCGAATGAGCACAACAAAATTCAAGGCGGGTCAGGTCCTGACCGTTGAACCAGGTCTCTACTACCCCGGCATCGGCGGAGCCAGACACGAGGACGATGGAATCGTGACTCAAACCGGCTTCAAGGTGTTGTCGAAGTTCCCCAAGGTGCTGGAACTGTAAGGGTCGGTTCGGTAGGGACGAGCTCCAGCTCGCCCTTACCGGGACAGCGAGAAGCCGAGAATCAATGCACCCCAGACTACGCCGAGAGCGGTCGCGATTCTCCACCGCATGACAGACTTCGTGACCCAGGTGATTTGGTCTCGCAGTAAATAGGGTTTTCCGACCCAGAACATGCCTAGGGTGAGCCAGACATAAGCCAGGAACACGATTAATAGCCTCCAGACTTCCGGACGCAGAAAGGCGGAAGAAATCATCGGCTCGGCGATGAGCATCGCGAAAATGCCGAGCGCTCTGGCCGCGAGTAATTCATCAACGAATATGATGGTGAGGAAGAACAAGACGGGGATGGCAAGTTGAACGTAAGGCCGGAGCCAGGCGAACTCTTCCAGATCCATGGTGGAGATCAGCCAGAAACACCACACCGCATCGACCGCCAAAAGAATGATCCCCGCCACTCTGGACCGAGGAAGTTTCAACAAGAGTTTTTGAGAATCGGTTGGACGCAGTAGCGCGTAAAGGTGGGCCAGGAAAACAACTGTTCCAATCGTGAGACCGACAAGGTGGAGGCTGAGGTAATAAATCCTAGGAGGGTAGTCCATTTAATGTTCAGGAAAAAATAGCCGGGTCGCCATAGAGAGTATAACCGGTGGAACGATTGATCCGAACCGGGAAAAGCTGCCCTAAATGTCGTTCGGACCCTTCGAAAACGACAATTTTATTCCCGCGAGTTCGCCCCATGAGGCGGTCCAGGTTAGTCTTGCTCGGTCCTTCGCAAAGAATCTCGATCTCGCGACCGACCAAGGCTTCGCCGCGTCGCCGCGCCCAGGAGTTAACCAAATTCAACAGGTCATGGTTGCGCTGTTCTTTGACCGGCTCCGGCACCTGATCAGCCATTTCGGCGGCCGGAGTGTCTTTTCTGGTCGAATACTTAAATACAAAGGCATTGTCGAATCCCACCTGGTCGACCAACTCTCTGGTCTTAGAATAGTCATCTTCGGTCTCTCCGGGGAAGCCGACGATGATATCAGTGGTGATCGCCATGTCCGGGCAGTGGTCTCGGATCGAATCCACTAATGCCAAATATTTTTCTGCGGTGTAAGTCCTATGCATCCTTTTCAAGATCGGGTTCGACCCGGACTGAAGCGGCAGGTGGATGTGCTCGACGAGCTTTGGTAGCCGCGCGAATGCCTCGACCAAATCACGCCTGAATCCGATCGGATGTGGGGACGTAAAACGAATCCGCTCCAAACCGGTAACTTCGTGTACGGCTTCCAAGAGTTGCACAAAGGGCGACTTACCGTCTTGCTGGGGAAATTCGTGCCGCCCGTACAAGTTAACGATTTGGCCGAGCAGCGTGACTTCTTTGACCCCTTGGCTGACCAACGACCGAACTTCTTCAACAATTTCCTCGATTGGACGGCTGCGTTCCGACCCTCGGGTATAGGGAACGATGCAGAAAGTGCAATGCATGTTACAGCCTTGCATGATGGAGACGAAACTCGATACCTGGGTGGTGGCCGGAGAATGATCTCGAATCGTGTTCTGAGAGCCGGCTTCCTCATCAACGTCCACGATGGAGAGGCGAAGGTCATCGGTTCGACTAAATCCGCTGAGGTTCTGGCGGCGACTTGCTTGTTCAGCAAGCGCTTGGTCCACGTATTCCGCGACCCGGTGAAACTTCTGTGTACCCACCACTAAATTAAGATGAGGTACGCTTCGGAGCAGCGATTCGCCGCGGCTCTGCGCCATGCAACCGAGAAAACCGTAAACGACCGGGCGCTGTTGGGAAAGGGCGCCCAGCATCCCCATTTTTCCAAGAGCCTTTTGCTCGGCTAAATCACGGACGCTGCAGGTGTTCAGCAAAACTACATCTGCCTCTTCCTCGTGCGAAGTCAGGACATGCCCGCGTGCCACCAGCATCTGGGCGACCTGATCTGAATCGCGCTCATTCATCTGGCATCCGTAGGTTTTGATGTAGATCCTGGCCATTGGCGATCGGGAAGGCGGGTAAACTACTGTGAATTTGGCATCGTGCGACGAAAAAGTCTTCGAAGGGCGGGAGGGGACGAGCTCCTGCTCATCCGCTCTTGGGCGCTCGCGTTGCCAGGCCATGAGGGTTTACGCGTAGAGTGAATAGGCGCGGATGAGCAGGAGCTTATCTCTAGCGAAAAACGCCGGACTCGAAACTTTTTTACGGGGACAGTCCCCACTTAAAGGAAAAAGCGAATGCTCAGAATCACGATGTCAGTATCGCCGGAAGCGGCGGCGAGGCACTTCGATAGCTAAAGACAAAGAATGCAATTTTCTATGAGATGTTCCGCGCTCGATTCTTCGCAGGTACAGTCACCGTAGAAAGAACCTCCCCCCATGCGCGAATTGCTCAACGACGCGGCTGCACGCGCCATCCGGTATCTCGATGGATTGGATGGGCGTTCAGTCGCGCCCAGTCCGGAGGCGATTGCGGCCCTCAAGAAGCTGGATAGTCCGCTGCCCGACGCACCAACAGACCCGTCCGCGGTATTGGCGCTCTTGGACGACTTCGGCTCTCCGGCCACCGTCGCCACAGCGGGTCCCCGTTTCTTTGGTTATGTGATCGGCGGAGCGTTGCCGGTGACAGTAGCTGCCAATTGGTTAGCCGCGGCCTGGGATCAGCCGGCCTTTTCTTATTCTGCTTCTCCTGTAGCTGCCGCATTGGAGGAGATCGCGCTGCGTTGGCTGCTCGATATTTTTGGACTTCCGCCCACCTGCGGCGGTGCCTTTGTTACCGGTGCAACCACGGCCAACTTTTGCGGTCTGGCCGCTGCCCGTCACCGTGTGCTGAAAAACGCCGGGTGGGATGTTGAAGCCGAGGGTCTTTTTGGAGCGCCGCCCGTCACCGTGGTCGTGGGAGAAGAAGCCCATGCCTCGCTATTCAAGGCGCTCGGCATGGTCGGTTTCGGCCGGCGACGCGTTGTCACAGTCCCCGTCGATGGTCAAGGGCGCCTGCGTCCTGACGTTCTTCCTGCCTTCAGTGGGCCCACAATCGTCTGCGTACAGGCCGGCAATGTGAATACCGGGGCTTTCGACCCGGCGGACGAGATCATCCCGCGCCCATGAGGCCGGGGCATGGGTCCATGCGGATGGCGCCTTTGGGTTGTGGACGGCTGCGGCCCCCTCACGCGCCCACTTGATGAAAGGGTATGCCGACGCCGATTCGCTGGCAGCCGACGCGCATAAATGGCTGAATGTGCCCTATGATAGTGGCTTGGCGTTCGTGCGTGATTCCGAGGCGCTGAGGGCCGCGATGGCGATGTCTGCTGCCTATCTTCCTCCGCCGAGTGAGAGACGGGACTCGGCACAATTTGCTCCAGAATCTTCACGCCGGGGACGTGGCATCGAGATCTGGGCCGCGCTGCGCTCGCTGGAAAGGTCAGGTCTCGCGGATCTCATTGAACGCACCTGCCGCCACGCGGAGCATCTCGCTGAAGGGCTGCGCGCAGCAGGTTACGAGATCCTCAACGAGGTTGTGATTAACCAGGTCCTGGTCTCATTTGGAGACGAGGAAAGAACGCGTCGGATAGTTGGAGCGATTCAGCGCGAGGGGACCTGCTGGTGCGGGCCAACCATCTGGCAAGGAAAGCCTGCCATGCGCATCAGTATTTCCTCGTGGGCGACAACTCAGAGGGATGTGGAGCGCAGCCTAAGCGCAATGATCCGAATCGCCCGCGACCATGGCTGATGCAAGAGCACTTTGTAAGAGCCTTTTAAGTCGAGATGTCATCGAGGAAAAGGCCGCACGTTCATTGAGCTCAGGGTCAAGAATGCCCAGCGCCTGTTCAATGAAGCCCTCTCGCACCAAGTGTTTCCTTGTGTACCGCCTTAAGGCCGGATCGAGATTCTTTTGGTCCCAGCGTATTCGCCCCGTCTTGCAATTGATATGGGCAATAGCCGTGAATTGATCGGTCGAGCGGCTGGACCGTTTTAGACTCCCGAATGAGGGATTCTCAGACGCTGGTAATCCCGTTTTGCTCGCCCCAGGAAAGAGGAGCGGCTCGGACCGACCGTTTCTGCGAAGATGCGAGTCGGAAAATCCACCTGCCGGAATCTCAAATTTGATTTGAGATTTCATCAAGCAAGGGATCAGGGTCGAAATTGAGTTCTGGGTTAAGCACCCCGAGTGCGAGCTCCACGAAACCCTCTTGCACGAGGTATTTCTTGACGTATTGCTTCGACACCGGATCGAGATTCTCTTCTTCCCAGAACAGGTGTCCGTTCTCGCAATTGATATGAACAATGCCGGCTTTCCGATTTTTCACGGATAGATACTTCTGCATGGAATTCGAAGGACCAGCTAAATCCGTTCCATGAATTAGGCGGCTTTGAACCGGCTGCTCGGCCCGGCCAGAAAGATTTACCTTAAAAAATTGGTTACTAAGTGATGGTCGGCCGCTCGGGATAAAGATCCAGCTCCGCCCAAAGCGCTCGGGCCTCGAGTTGCATCGGATCATTCATTCGAAGCTGGTTCACAGTCCGTTTCCCAACCGCAGTCTTTCCTTTGAGCTTGAGACTTCGCGCATCGAATTCAAAATGCTCGTGCCACCGGTCCTTCCGCGGATTCAAAAGCGGTCGGCTGGCGACACCTTCTTCATCCATTCCCAGGAGATGGTTCGATTTGTAGTAGTTACACGTGGCACAAGTCAGAGCCAGATTATCGCGAACATCGGTGCCGCCAAGCGATTCGGGAAAGACATGCTCGAGGTGATATCGGACCCCGGTCACGGGCTCAGGTGCGCGGCAATACTCGCAGCGATGTCCGGCACGCGATTCGACGGATTCGCGTTGGCCCTGGGGCGGCGAGGCGGTACAGGCTCTTTTTGTTCACCGCAAAGCCACGCTTTTGTAGGATTTGATGCAGATCGGCGCAGAGGTCAGAAGTCCGATAGGGG
>JAFAZK010000223.1 GCA_019239825.1 Verrucomicrobiota bacterium
CCAGCCCGTTGGGCTAAGAGTTTTTCTACCAAAACAGCTTCCAATTTCTGACCCCAGAGAGGTTGAGAATTTCTATTTCCTCCGTGACATCCGCCACCCGAACTTGGTCGTAATTCAAAGCGTCGAACAATACGACCAGGCGTTGGTAGTCGTTAGTGAATGGATTCACGGATTCACCTTATTGGATCTGCTGCGTGTACGCCGTGAGCTCACTTGGCCGGAAGTGCTGGTTTTGGTTAGACCATTCGCCTCGGTCTTGGATTTTTTGACCGATAGCCAAGAACTTAAAGGCGTTATTAAGCTGCGAAAGACGTTCGTCGCATTTGCTGAGGAAACTGCAGACGTAGAAAGCTTGCAGCATAGTCTCTTGAGTTCCTGGCCAACCTATTCTGTCAAAGCGGACACTCTCGATCTCTGCAGCGATGTGCAGCCGGCTGAACCCACAGAAACGCTGGTTACAGGGTCGAACCTGGTTTATTCAGATCATCCTATCCGGCAATTGGCCGCCTTGCTCTATGAGCTCTTAGGCGGCGCGGCGAACCCATTGAACCCAGCCGGCTCAGCGGCCGGCGTCTCGCGCTTTGCTCCATTGCCCAAACTGACCGAAAACGGTAATACCGTCTTGCGGCGCGCGTTGCTCGACCCGGACTATTTCCCGTCCGCCGTGGATTTTTTTGCAGAGCTGGAACGGTTTAATCGCCGTGATTACCATTCGGAAGCGATCAAATATGCGATTGACGTCCCGCTGCCGCGATTAGTGGCTGCTCCCACTTTCGCACCTAAAGAGGTTCCGCCGGTTCAACAAGAGCTTACCCCGCCATTAACAGTCCAGAACTCGCCTCGTGGTTTAGACTCCGAGACACTACGCCAGGCAGGCCGGGAGGCTACGCCCGGGAAAAATCCGGCTTCGGCTCCGCCGCCTCAAGTTGGACACCGGAGCGAGGTGACTGAACCGGTCCCACGGCAGCGCCCGTCCAAACCGTTTCTTGGTCCGATTACTTTTATTCTTGGAGCATTAGCAGCGGCCGGACTCGGGTTCCTCGGTTTCAAAGTCTTCGAACGCTTTTCACCTGGACTAGCTGGTCAAGGAGCATCTACGGGGATATTTTCGATTTCGTCTTCTCCGCCGGGAGCAATCGTCCAGTGGCAAGGACACGAGATCGGCAAAACACCATTGGCCAACTATGCGTTACCGGCGGGTGATCAAGTTGTTGAACTTGAAATGCCGAACTATCTGACGCGGCCGATCGAGTTCACGGTTAAGGACGGGGTAACTACTGATCTCGGCGTCATCACGCTGACCAAGCAATCTGGAAAGATTCGGCTCACAACAACTCCGAGCGGCGTTGCGTTTAAGATCGACGGCCCAGAGCAGAAAACGGTCTCGGGGAAAACGCCCGCCAGTCTTGAAGACCTAGCGCCTGGGAAGTATGCGATCACCCTAAGTCAGCCGGGCTGGCCGGACTATGCAGAGAGCGTCGAGCTCACGGCCAACAACCCGGTTGAGATCAATCACATCTTTCGGGGTACAGATGTCACTCTCAGCAGCGACCCACCCGGAGCCAGTATTTTTCTCGGTAAAACTAGGCTCGGAGAAGCACCGCTCAGGGTAAGCTTGCCACCTGGTCCTTTGGAAATCACTTCGCAGTATGGACAGCTGGCGCCGGTTACCCATAATGTTAACCCGGATCCGCAATGGGCTACCGCGGTTCAATTCAAGCATTCCTACGGAACCCTGGCCATCAGCAGCGACCGATCAGATGCGCACGCGTTTGTTGACGATAAAGAAATCGGCCGCTTACCCGCACAAGCGGTGCTTCCGCCGGGCAATCACAAAGTTCTGGTATCTGCAGCCAATGTGCCCGACAAAATCAATAATGTATCGCTAGCCGAAGGCCAGCACTCTGATCTTCACATTCAATTTGCTTCGGTGAACGGCGTTAACTCCGCGTTATTGTCCCCTACCCCAACCGGCGCCGTGTCGGCCACTCCCACCACAACACCGAAGATCATTCCGACCGCAACGGTGACGCCAAGCGTAATTCCCGTTCCCACACCGGAAACACCGAGGCCTACTCCTTCCCCGATCCCGACCGCAGAGACAGCCCCGGTTCGGCCCGTTCTGCCTGTAGTGATACCCGCGCCGGTGATCTCCACGCTGGCTCCAACTCCAAGCCCTGGTGCGACGCCCATTCCTAGCACCACCCCCAGCCCTACTCCCGCTCCGACAGCGACCCCTGCTCCGACGCCAACCGCGACAGCGACTCCTACGCCTGAACCGACGGTTCAACAAAAGAGCCGCTTAGACACTCGTGCACGGGAAACACCGACTCCGCCTCCCAGACCTGCTCCAACTCCGCGATTGAGGAACGTTCAACAGCTGACCCGCCAGACCTATCAATTAGCGCGGCCAACTCCGATGGTGGTGAGGCCCACACCAAAACCGACGCCGGACGCACAACACGAAAGAACAAAGGAACAAGCGTTTCGCTTATTTGATAATGAGTGGGCGGCCAAACAGAACGCGCTCAAGGCCGAAAAACAGGATCTCGATTACCAGATTAGAAACTCGACCGGCCAGACCCAAAACCAGTGGCGGCAAAAACTCGGCCAGTGGCAAAAGGACAAGTCCCAATCGGACCGTGACCACGCCGCAGCCAGGGCAGCCTTGAGGAAAGAATGGGGACAGTAACTTCGGGTGAGAAGTGAGACGTGAGAGGTCATCCGCGATGGGCGTTGCGAAATCGTTTCGTGATTTGAGAGTTTATCAGCTCACCCGAGAGGCGGTGTCGGAGATTTTCGAGGCGTTTAAGGGTTTTCCACCGGGGGAGAGGTATGAGCTGACGGATCAGATTCGTCGCTCTGCTCGAGCGACGAAGGCGCTTTCCCGAATGATTGATCGCGCCGACGACTTTTGTAAATACTGCTCCGACACCGACTACCGAGGAATAGTAAAGGAAGACCCTTTGATAGTCGACGATTCGTTCTTCAATGCGCTAGACGAGAAAACGCCCTAGCTACCTCTCACGTCTCACCTTTCACTTCTCACGCTTCAAAGTCGCTCCGCACGATTCTCTGATGATCAGCTTCAGGGAGAGATTACATTTTCTCGTGCCAACTCGACGTCCTTCGAGTAGCTCAAAGGCCGCTACGGCGGCTTGTTCTCCCTGAGCGATTGGATTGGTGTTCACGGTGGTGAGAGTTGGTTGGCAGTAGGAAGCGATCGGGAGATCATCAAAACCGACCACCGCCACATCGCGGGGTACTGATAACCCTGCTTCTTTCAAGGCTGCCATGGCGCCAACCGCGATGGTGTCATTGCCGGCAAACAGAGCAGTGAACCGGCGGCCTCGTCCCAGAATCTCTCGCGTGGCCCGATAACCGCTCTCGGCGCTGAAGTCTCCGTAGCCGACGAGCTTTTCATCAAACGGTATTTTTGCCTTGTCCAGAGCGCGCCGGAAGGCGCGTAACCGTTCCATAGGACCCGTGTACCATTTCGGCGCATAAGTGATGTGAGCCACGCGTCGGTGACCCAATCTCACGAGGTGTTGTGTCGCGAGCTCTGCCGCTCGTTCCGTCCCTGACCGGAGCGAATTCTCCTTTGGATGACCAATCGAACCAAAAAGAATCACGGGGAATCGCGAATCGAGTAACCGGACCAGGCCCTCGTCCTCGGCACTCGAATTCAATACGATTAACGCATCAATGCTCTTGCTCTTCACCAGGTCGAGATAACTGTTGCGGCGGTGATCACCTTCAACCGCCTCGATTAAAAGTTTGTATCCCCTTGCGTTACAAACGCGACTAATCCCAAACATTAGCGGAGGAGCAAATGCGTCGAAACTCATCAGGTCGCCATGCGCAAGAACTAACCCGACGGTCCGGCTCCGGCCACTGACCAACATTCGAGCGGCGGAATTCGGAACGTAGCCTAGGCTGGCGGCTGTCTCCAATACGCGAGCCTGCGTCCGCTCGCTAATACCGGTGTTTTCTTTGCCGTTGAGCACCAAAGAAACCGTGGTCCGAGAAACCCCAGCGGCTCGAGCTATATCCTGGCTGGTCGTACGGTGGGTCATAGCGTTTGGCGTTCGGCGGTGGGTCGTCGACAGCTTACGGTCGGGTGGATGGGCGGCTTGAGAGTTGACGTGGATGGGACCTATACGACCTATGGGACTTATATGCTTTCGGCACTAGGCAGAGAGCCAACGGGCAACCGCAAACTGCCACCTGCTTACTGCCACCTGCTTACTGCCACCTGCTTACTGCTTACTGCTTACTGCTTACTGTAAACTCCTCTGGTATCCATGCTTTGTGTTCTCTCAGGAGATCATCTACCAGGCTCCAGATCTGGTCTAAATCCAGCTCCGCCCCGGTGTGAGGATCTAACATGGCTGCATGGTAAATGTATTCCCGTTTGCCGGTCAGTATTGCTTCCACCGTAAGCAACTGAACATTGATGTTAGTCTGCATTAAGGCGGCTAAATGAGGAGGGATAGCGCCGACCCGGACTGGTTGAATCCCGTTCTTATCCACTAAGCAAGGCACCTCAACGCAACACCCCTCAGGCAGGTTCGAGATCAGGTCACGGTTTTCAACATTTCCGTAAACGACTCGGGGCAGGCCGGTCTCCAAACTGTGGATGATAGCCGATCCGTACTCGACGCTTCGTTCGATCTCTAGCGGCGAATCCGGGCGTTCCAACATGTCTCGCAGTTGTTGCCAACCAGCAATCTGCCTTTCACAACGCCGAGGATATTCATCCAAGGGGATATTATACCGTTCAATCAGATCTTCTCTGCCTCGCTTAATATACCAGGGAACATATTCAGAGAAGTGCTCACTCGATTCGGTCACGAAATAGCCTAGCCGCTTTAGCATGTCATATCGGACCCGATTATCCGCCGGCACTCTGCCCTCCTCTATGACTCGACGAATCTCCGGGTATAGATCTTCACCATTCCGTTCGAACTTCAGGTAAAAGGCTAGATGATTGATCCCGGCTACGACATAGTTAATCTCCGACACCGGGATGCCGATGTCATCGGCCAGTTCGTTGGCGGTGTGCTGTACACTATGGCAGAGACCGATCGTGGTTATTTTAGTCGCCCGAGCTAAGGCCCAACAGTTCATCGCCATCGGATTGACATAGTTTAGGTGCACAACATCCGGACAACGACGCTCCATTTCCTGGCCCATCGCGATGAGAACCGGGACGGTCCGCAAGGCTCGCATGATCCCTCCAATCCCCAAGGTGTCCGCGATGGTCTGTCGTAGACCATACTTTTTGGGGATCTCAAAATCAGTGACGGTACAAGGACGGTAGCCACCGACCTGGATCATGCTGATGGCATAGGTTGCACCATCGAACGCGTGTCCTCGATCTGTAGTTGTCTCGATCTCCGGAACAACCTTTAGTTGCTGGGCGATGCGCCGAGCAACGACTTCGGAGGTCCGGAGTCGTTCTTGGTCGATATCGAAGAGGCAGATTTGAGAATCTGCCAGCTCAGGAAACGACAAAATATCGACGAGCAGGTTCTTCGCGAAGACCGTACTCCCGGCGCCAATAAAAGTTATTTTTCTTTTTGATGTGCTGTGGGTCATAAAAGTCTGATTAGTTCAGGGGTGGCGTTCCGGGGGAAGAAGGTAACGGCAGAAGCTAGTGGACGCAGTGGACAGAGTGGACAGAGTAGACAAAGTGGACACGGTACGGAGCCGGCGGCCAGTGGCCGCCGGGTAGTGTTTCCTCATTATTTGCCATCTGTCATTTGTCATCTGTCATTTCGCTACTGGAACAGGTCGTTTACCTCCTTACTAGCTCCTTTGAATGTGGAGGCCGCATCAGCTCCATTCAGATAAACGGCATCAAAGGCGGCTTTCATAATTCGGTTGATGTCGCTGGCGTGATCTGTGATGGGGAATAGAAAGGTGGCTTTAGGGTCAGTGGCTTCTTCGACGAAGGCAGAGACGTCGACTCCTTTTCCTGCCATCTTGGTCTTGGCAATCTCGGTGGCCTCAGGCACCGCCGGAAAAACTACACCATAACCTGCCACGATCTTCTGGGCTTCAGGTGAAGCCAGGAACTTTACCCACTTCCAGGCCTCTTCCTGATGTTTACTACCGACCCAGATTGAGTCAGCCAGACCGTTGAACATGGTTCGGCGTCCAATCGGGCCTTTTGGTAAGGGGGCAAATCCAATGTCAAACTTCGCGTTTTCGGTGTACCAATGCACCATCCAATCCCCGTCCAACCCCATCGCGCCCTTTTGCGCGGCAAATAGACCACTGTTACCCGCCTGGCGAGCATTAGCCGCCGGTACGATAATCCCTTTCTTCATCTCATCGGCAATCCACTGAATTGTTTCGGCAAACTTTGGATCATCATAGTTTAAATGGGTCGCCCAGGGACCATCGTCGAATTTGAAACCATCTGAGACCGCGAAATGGCTCCATTCCACTTGTCCGTATCCATCGACACTCCCGTTAATTAACAAGCCATATTGCTTAACATTCTTAGGATCGAATCCGGGCTCCGTGGCGTTCTTGCCATTTGCATCGATAGTAAGCTTAGCAAGCACCTGGCCAAAAGTGCCCCCATCTTTGGGATTCCAATCCAGGTCCCACAAAGACTTCGGCTCGATGCCGGCTTTAGCTAACATCGCTTTGTTGTATACGAGCCCAATCGTGTCCCAGTCTTTGGGCAAACCATATTGTTTGCCATTGCGACCCCAAACCTTCACGAGATCGCCCAGATAGATGTTAGTGGGCACTTTATCCCGAGCAATGTAAGGGCTAAGATCGACCAACAGATTATTCTCGATGAATTCCGGATATCGCGCTAGATGGTTCGTGATCACATCCGGGGCGGTCCCTGAGACAAAAGCCGTATTCAGGGCATTCCAATAGTCAAACCAGCCGGTCTGAGTGATCTTGACTTTGATGTCCGGGTTCTGTTTCTCGAATTCTGCCGCGCATGCCTGGTACGCAGGTAACTGGTTATTATCCCATAACCAGTAGGTAATCTCGGTAGCTGCCTTGGCTGAAATCCCGGCCGCAACTAAGCTGACCAGGATCAGGACTCTGTTTAGGTTTCGCATATTCGGGGGGGTTACTTTTTTTGGTGAGAGGTGATTGGTGATTGGTGAGTGGTAGTTGGTGTGGAAACACGAGCGACTATTTAAACAACGCATTGATCTCGCGGTTTGAAGCCTCAAGTTTTTGGCCTGGATCTTCTCCGTTCAAGAAGATCGAGTCGAAGTTTGCACGTAAGATTCGGACGACGTCGCTGCTGTGCTCCGAGATGGGCAGAAAGAAAGTTCCCCCTGGAGCTTTCGCTTCGTCAACGAAAGCGGATACGTCGACGCCCCGCAGTGCCATTTGTTTCTCTGAAATCTCGGCGGCTTCGGGGATCGCTGGAAACACAATGCCATAACTGGCAACAATCTTTTGCGCCTCCGGAGAGGCGAGGAACTTGACCCACTTCCAGGCCTCTTCCTGATGTTTGCTGCCAACCCAGATAGAGTCAGCCAAGCCGTTGATGACTGAGCGCCGCCCTACCGGTCCTTGAGGAAGGGGAGCAAATCCAATGAGAAACTTACAGTTTTCCGTAAACCAGTGAACCAACCACGATCCCGTCAAAGCAAGCGCGCCTTTCTGGGCCGCGAAAAGACCGGTAGCTTGAGCTTGCCGTGCGTCTTTCGCGGGTACGATGAAGCCCTTTCGGAGGCTTAGCTCCGCGAACCACTGGATCGTGGCTACCAGTTTCGGATCGTCATAATTAAAGTGTGTCGCCCAGGGCGCCTCAGAGTAATTCCAACCCATGGATGCAGCGAAGTTTGCCCATTCCTCGTGCCCGAGGCCATCTGCGAGGCCATTTAAGAGCAATCCGTATTGTTTGATTGCTTTCGGATTGAAGTTTGGATCCAAGCCGTTTTTGCCGGATTCATCAACGCTGAGCTTCGCCAAAAGCTCTCCGAACGTGCCGCCATCCTTTGGGTTCCAATTCAAGTCCCACAGCGATTTAGGATCGACCCCAGCCTTTTCCAGCATGGCTCGGTTGTAGACGATCCCGATAGTGTCCCAATCTTTGGGTAAACCGTATTGTTTCCCGTTTCTACCCCACACTTTTACTAAGCCGCCTACGTAGACATCGGTCGGCACCTTATCTCGGGCAATCAGGGGAGCGAGATCAACCAGAAGGCTGTTATCGATGAATTCGGGGTACCGTGACAGATGATCCCAAAATACGTCCGGCGCTGTACCCGAAACGAAAGCCGTATTTAATGCGTTCCAGTAATCGAACCACCCGGTTTGGGTGATCTTGATTTTAATATCTGGGTTTTCCTTTTCAAACGCGTCTGCACAAGCTTGATAGGAAGGTTGTTGGTTACTGTCCCAGAGCCAATAGTTGATTTCGGTTGCGCCCTGTGCCGGATTCCCTGCCACGAAGCTGGCTGCGAGGAGCATTTTCGTCAGGGGAGTCATGTTAGCAGGTGAAAAGTGAGAAGTGAGAAGTGAGAGGCAGTTCTAGTAGCACGTTGGTGCCGAGCGGTTTGTTGTTAGTAGTTGAGACTTAAGGTTCTTCGTTAGTAGGTTGGCTATTGGCTATTGGCTATGCGCGAAGCGCTACCGGAAACCGGTGTATTGCAAGGATTCCACTACCTTGCGTCCGAAGAGCACGAGCAGGACGGCTACCGGAACGATACCGAGAACGGTGCAGGCCATTAGCCCGCTCCAATCGGGAGTGCCACCGGCCTGCTGGGCGCGGAAAGAATTGATCGCAACCGCCATTACTTGAACCGATCGATCCCGACCGACCAGGAACGGCCAAAAGAAATCATTCCAGGCATTCAGAGCGGCCAAGATGCTTAGAGTGGCTAGAGCAGAACGATGCACCGGCAGCACGATCCGAAAAAAGATCGTGAAATAGCAGGCTCCATCGATCAGAGCGGACTCTTCCAATTCTCTAGGGGTGGATAGGAACATCTGGCGCAAGAAGAAAACCGCGAACGGCGTCATCAATGCGTAGGGCGCAGCCATCCCCTGATACGTGTTCAACCAGCCCAGGTCTTTGATCAGGATAAAATTGGGAATGAAGAGCACGACACTCGGAATCATGGTTGCGGCCAAGAACAGAAAAAAAACCACCTGCCGTCCGTAAAATCGGAGCCGAGCGAAGGCATACGCGGCCATGGCGCTAAAAGCGATTTGCGGAACCACGGCTAGCAGGGTGAAGGCCCCGCTATTCATCAGGGCGCGATAGAAATCGACTTTACCGAAGCTGGTTTGTTGTAGACGCGGGTCAGCAGGGTTCACCAACCCGATTACTCGCTCGAAATTGAATAGCGTAGGATGTTGGGGCAGCAGCGAGCTAGCACTGGTAAATAGCGTGCCGCTATCGCTTAACGCGGTCTTAACCGCGATCCATATGGGACCAAGCGAGATAATCGCGAATACCGCCAGCACTGCATAGCCAACCCAAATGGAGAATCCAAACCGCGAATGGACACGAATGGACGCGAAGTTGGTTGGTCCGCCAGAAGGCGTTGGGTCAGCGTGGGCAGTTATTGGCTTCGGTGACATAGCCTTAGAACGGAACGGCAACGAAAACTAATGGGTGAAAGTCTGAGCCTTCGCCCGAACCGACCGCAGACGATTCGAACCCACCCACCGGGTTTACAAACACCAACTTCGCGTCCATTCGTGTCCATTCGCGGTTAGGTTTCATATCATCCGAGATCAGACTGCCCCGAGCGGAGGATCCGCATTTGTACTAACGTGACGATGGCCAGGCACAGAAAAAGGGCACAGGAAAGCGCAGACGCGTAACCCATACGAAAATTGACGAACCCGTTTTCGTAGATGTACCAAACGATGGTCCGGGTGGCGTAGTTTGGGCCGCCTACAGTGGTTACGGCGATGGTATCGAACACCTGGAAAGAACCGATGATGCTAGTCACCAAAACAAATACCATCGTTGGCCGAATCAGCGGTAAAGTGATACCGAAGAAGCTTCTCCACGGACCGGCACCCTCAATTCGGGCGGCCTCATAGACGTCCTTTGGAATTGCTTGGATCCCCGTATAAAACAACAATGCCGTTAACCCCATATGTCGCCAGATGTTGACTACGGCGATCGTGGGTAGAGCAAGCTGTTGATCGCTAAAGAACGGAATCCGGCCAATTCCGATCCATTGCAGGACCGCATTCCCGAAACCGAGCAAGGGATCGAGCATCCAGAACCAAATGATCGCCACAATCACATTTGAAATGAGATAGGGAGCGAGGATAACCGAACGCAAGATCACCGAGCGCCGCAAGCGGGCGAGTAGGACGGCCAAGAGCAGGCCGATGACTGTCTGAATCGGAATATTGTAGAGAACATATAGGACAGTCACTTTCATCGAGCTCCAGAAGTTCGGGTCGTTCCAGAGTTTCGAAAAATTGGAAGGACCGATGAATTTGGGAACTCGCAGGAGATTCCAATCGGTCAAACTGATGTAAAGGGCACGAAACGCGGGCATCAGATAAAACGTGAAGAAACCGATTAGAGCCGGCGCAATAAAAATCCAGGCGCAGTATGACTCCCGGAAACGCAGCGCGTGGAAAAAGGAACGCCGGACCGGTACACCGGGGCGTTGCGGCGATGAGGGAGCCTTAGTTTGTGCGCTGACAGACATACTGGGAGACGTGAGAAGTGATTGGTGAGAAGTGAGAGGTGATTGGTCGTTCTCTGCGATGCCGGTGATCTCAGCGTTTCCGGCGTTGTTCCTTGGGGGGTAAAAGCCTGTCCCTAACGCGTGTTAGTTTTTTGAGAGCTAACACGCGTTAGGTAAAGGTCAAGGCGGAATTTTTGGTGGGGCGAAGCGTACGGCGTAAGGATTGTCCCATCAGGACTTATCCCGAAGGGATGAAAGGACTCAGCCCGGGGTTTCAACCCCGGGTATCGATAAAAATTCGGCCCGCCCCGAAGGGGCGGTAGAACGTGATTTTTACGCATGCAAATGTCGAACCAGACTGGAAACAAACCGCCTGCCGCCCTTGCAGGGCGGGTCCATCTCTTGGATGGGTCCCTGGGGTTAAAACCCCAGGCTGAGTCCTTTTATCCCTTCGGGATAAGTTCGAAAGGTCCCGGCTTGCACCCCAACGGCAACCCGTTCTAGGACGAAGGCAGCAGCCCACGCTACGGCGCGTTGACTGCGCTCGCGATTGGTTCCAGGGGAGACTCGCGGCGTTCGCCTCGGCTCCGGCGAGGCTGAATCAGGAATAGGCCAACAAACAGAGAGCAGGCTGCAAAGAGAGCCATGGTTTCACCCATAGCAATGGCGGTCCCATGGTACCACCAGGCTACGAATTCGCTCGAAATAGCGCCTCCGAGCATGCGGATGCTGCCGAAGGCTGAGGACGCAACACCGGCGATGCGGGGCATCGGTTCCATGGTTCCATGCACCGCGTTCGGGGTGACTAGCCCCATCGAGAAAGTGTTGAGAATCAGCAGCGGCATGATCGAGAAGGCGTTGAGCCAACCAAGGATTGCTCCGCAGAATAGCGCGGCGGTCGCGCCAAAGGAAATTATCAGACCGGCAAGAATCAACCGGTTCGCCGCCACGCCGCGGGTACTTAGCCGGCCGCTGATAAACGCACCCACGGCGATGGCAAAGGCATTTACCGCAAAAAGCGCGCCGTAAATCCGCGGGTCGACTCCGAAGACGTCTATGAATACAAAAGCTGAGCCACTTACGTAGGCAAAAAGCGCTCCAAAGCTGAAACCGCCAATCAGTAAGTACAGAAGACAAGTTCGGTGGGATAAAACCCGCCAGTAGTTCGTGATCAGACGTCGCGGACGCAAGGCATGACGGTTCCGATTCGACAGAGATTCTTCGAGACCGACCAAAAGGACGATGATCAGAAGCACGGCTGCAGCAGCGAGCCAAAAAAAGACAGCCCGCCAACCTTGCCAGGTCGCAATCAATCCGCCCATCGTTGGAGCCACGATCGGAGCGATAGTACCAACAACGCTGATGTATGATAGCCGCGAACGGGCGGCGGTTGCGGAGAAGAGGTCACGAATAATGGCAAACGTGATAACCGATCCGGCGGCAGCTCCAAGTCCTTGAACGAATCGCCAGAAGGAAAGGATGATCAGCGTCGGGGCACACGCACAACCGACCGCGGCGATGGCAAACAGCACGCAGCCGATCAAAAGAGAGGGCCGGCGACCGATCCGGTCTGAAAGCGGACCAAAAGCGAGTTGGCCGCCCGCAAAGCCAATCATAAAAAGGCTTAAGATAGAGACCGTGTCGACAGGACGTGCACCGAGAGAGACACCGATGACCGGCAACGACGCCAGACAGGAATCGATCGAAAGAGAAGGTAACGCAATACTCGCCGCTAACAAAAAGATGAACGACTTCGACTGCGGATCGATTCTAAATGGGAGATTTTTTACTGTTACTTTGTGCATTTAGCCCGCAACACCCACCCCGCACTGGCGGGACGCATGCACCTCTGAGCAATGCAGGCCTTTAATTGCTGAATTATTAAACATTTCGTTTTCCTAACTACAACCCAACAGACGAACCGCGAGTGGACACGAATTGACGCGAATAAAATAAGAAGAGATCCGACTGGCAAAATTTTAGCCTGAATGGCGCGGATTGCGTCGATCCGCAGCCATTCAGGCTTTTCTAGCCCCCGGAAGTTGGTTTGGGTGTCATCGTTTCGCTCAGCCCCTGCGATTCTTTCCCTTTCGGCCCTTGTATGTGCACAAGCATCCCCTCGGCCAAGCTATCCCCCGGATTCACAACAATTCGATCCGTCGGTAAAACCCCGTTCACAATCTCCAATTTTCCGCCTAGATCGCGCCCGATCTTGATCTTCTTGAGGTGAACCCGATCGTCCGGGCCGACGATTCCAAGAGATGCACCTTCAGACCGGAAAAGCAGAGAACTAGAGGGAACCAGCAACGAGGCCGGTCCCTGGGTCTCGAGGTGCACCGGCGAATAGGCGCCCGGAAAAAGCTGACCGGCATCATTGGCCACATCCACCTCGGTTAATAACGTCCGGGAAGCTGGGTCGATGGCTTGCGCCGTTCTGACAACTTGTCCGGAAAACTTTTGTCCGGGAAACTCGTTAAAAGTAACATTAGCCGGGCCGCCGATTCGAACAAAGCTGGCCATGGATTCCGGTACATTCACATAGATCCGCAGTGGTGAAACCTGGGCCACATCAAACAAGGGAGTTCCTGATCCCGAGTTAACGATTTGCCCAATATCCGTATTTCGACGCGTGACGGTCCCATCAAAAGGTGCTCTGACAATTTTAAAATCCTCTAAGGCTTGCAGCCGGGAAACGGCAGCGGCGTTGGCATTGACGGTCGCCTGTTTCGAGTGCAAATCGCTGGAGGCGGTATCGAAATCCTGCTGGGCAATCACTTTCCGATCGAGGAGATCCTGGTCCCGCTTGTACGTAACCTGGGACAAATCCAGAGCAGCCTGAGCTTGACGCAGATTCGCCTTCGCTTGATTCAGGTCCTCGTCAACTTGAGGAGTATCAATTTCCGCGAGGACTTCCCCTGCCTTAACTTTGGCGCCGATATCGAAGTACCACTTCTTCAGGTAGCCGGTGGTCTGGGCAAAGATCGGCGCTTCAATATAAGCTTGGGTTTGGCCAGGTAGATCAACCGAGACTGTGGCTGGCGCCTTCTCCGGTGTTACCACCGCGACGGTGAGTTCGGCGGCCTGGTTAGTCTCCTGCTGTAGGGCCGCCGTGGAAGCGGAGCGAGAAGTAATACCCAAGAACGCTAGTACGGCAAAACCCGCTAGAAAAACCACGATGACTAGCTTGATTACCCCAGAGTGCCGTGCCTTAGAGCGTTGATCAGCACTCGATTTAGGCTGAGCCGATTTTTCCGGCTCGATTTCCAGAATGCTTCCATCCATATCGTTCGTTTATCTAATCTTCAAAAGTTAAGCAGCCGCAGGTTCCGGGGAGCCCGATTCCGCTCGGGACTGTCGTTTGCGAGCCAGCATGAAAACGGTGGGCACAAAGAACAGAGTTGCCGCCGTCGCAAATAAAAGGCCTCCAATCACTGCGCGACCGAGAGGCGCATTTTGTTCACCACCCTCGCCCAAGCCTAAAGCCATCGGGACCATGCCGATGATCATGGCCAAAGCGGTCATGAGAACAGGTCGTAACCGGACATAGCCGGCTTGCAACGCTGACCGGTAGGAATCCTTGAATTCCTCTTGCTGTTCGTTGGCGAAGGTGACGACCAACACGCTATTGGCCGTGGCAACGCCCATACACATAATTGCACCCATCAGCGCGGGAACGCTTAACGTTGTGTGAGTAATAAATAACATCCAAACGATCCCAGCCAAAGCACAGGGCAACGCGGTGATGATGATCAATGGCTCGATCCACGACTGGAAGTTCACGACCATAAGCAGGTAGACCAGCACCATGGAAAACACGAGACCCAGGTAAAGACCAATAAAGGAGTCATTCATGGTGCGAACCTGGCCTCGGAGCACCGTCGAACTGCCTTTCGGTAGATCTTTCTCAGCGCTGGCGATCAGCTTCTGAATATCCGTAGCTACGGCCCCTAGATCTCTGCCGGAGACATTGGCATAAATGTTAAACACCGGACGAATGTTGAAATGGTCGGCCACTGGGAAAGTCACGCCCCTGGAAATATCCGCGACGTTGCCCAAGATCTGTAAGGTTTGGCCGGTACCACCCAGGATCGGTAGATTGCGTACCGCATCCAGTGAATCAATGTCGTACTGCGGGGCCATGGCATTGATTTGATAATTGACCGCGTTTTTCGGATCGACCCAGAAGTTCGGAGCCGTAGTTTGGGATCCGGCCAGCGCACCCAAGACCGAATTCGCTACCTGGGTTTGGGTCAGCCCCAACAGAGCTGCCTTGGAACGATCAACCGTTACGTCAAGCCGGGGTGCATCCGTCGGCTCTTGAATGCGAACATCGACGGCGCCGGCAACATGACGAATCTTCTCCATCAGATTTCGGGCGAAGTTGGCGTTGCCCGCGCGGTTAGCACCGATTACCTGGACATCCAATGGGGCCGACAATCCGAAATTAAGGATTTGCGCGACGATGTCAGCCGGCGGGAACCAGTAACTAACTCCGGGAAAGTCCTTCGACAGACGGGTGCGAATCCGCTGTACAAAATTGTCTGTCGGATCGTGCTTCTCGTCCAGCGAGACGAGAATGTCCGCGTCCGCGGCACTCATGGTGCCGGTATTATTATAAGAAGTATTGATCCCGCTATAGGGGATGCCGAGGTTGTCAATGATCCCCTGTAATTGATTGGCCGGAATGATTTGCCGGATCATTTGCTCGATCAGATCCACATTCCGCGCGGTCTCTTCAATGCGCATACCGGTTTTCATCCGCACGTGCAGATCGAACCGGCCGGCATCGACGCTAGGAAAAAAGTTTTGTCCCAGAAAAGGGAACAGCCCTAAGGAAAGGAGGGAAAACCCTACGACGAGAATAATCAGCTTCCCGGCGTTTCGAAGACAAACGCTCAAAAGGTCACGATAAGCTTCGCGGAAGGCTTCAAAACGTCGTTCGAATCCGCGATGGAAAGCACCAAACCAGCCGAACACTCCGCGGGACCGGACATGAGCGGCGTTGTCGTGCCCATGGCCATGACCTCCAGGACCGACCTCTTTCATCCAATACATGGCCAGAGTCGGCACCAGCGTTCTCGATAAAATGTAAGACGCCAGCATCGCGAAGATCACGGCTTCGGCCAGTGGCGCAAACAAATACTTGGCCACACCGGAAAGGAAGAAAATCGGAACGAAAACGATACAGATACAGAGGGTAGAAACGAAGGCCGGCACTGCAATCTGCGCGGCGCCATCGCGAATTGCATCCAACTTTGATTTTCCTTCGGCTAAGTGCCGGTCGATGTTTTCAATGGTAACCGTCGCATCATCCACCAAGATGCCGACCGCCAGCGCCAGACCGCCGAGTGTCATGATATTGATGGTTTCACCAAGGGCGCTAAGGGTGACGATTGAACAGAGGATGGCGAGCGGAATCGAAATCGCGATGATCATCGTGCTCCGGAAATCCCCGAGAAAGACGAGAATCATTATGGCTGTCAAACAGGCGGCAATCACGCCTTCCCGAACCACTCCATCGATCGCCGCTGTCACGAAGATCGATTGGTCAGTCAATAGCTGAAGATTGAGGTTGTCCGGTAAAGTCTTCTTCAGTGCTGGCAAGAGGCCCTTGACCCCAGCCACGATATCGAGCGTAGAAGCACTCCCGGTTTTCTGAATATCCAGCATAGTGGCCCGCTGGCCGTTGAAGCGAACGATGTTCGTCTGAGGAATGTACCCGTCCCGAATGTTGGCCACATCACGCACGTAGATGACACTGTTACCAACCGTTTTCACCGGGATGGCGTTAAGCTCGTCGATTGTCCGGGGACTCGAGTTCAAGCCGATCTGATATTCCAATTCCGCGATCTTGGCCGTCCCGGCAGGCAGGGTCAGGTTCTGCGAGTTAACCGCGTTTACCACATCGGTGGGTGTCAAACCGCGCGCCTGCAAGGCTTCATAATTGAGATCGACGGAGATATAACGCTGTTTGCCTCCGTAAGGATAAGGGATCGCGACGCCCGGCACGGTAATGAGCCCAGTTCGAACGAAGTTCAACCCCAGGTCGCCCAATTGCTGTTCGGAAAGGCCTTGGCCGCTTAAACCAACGCGTAATACCGGGACGTTAGTCGCGCTGTAACTCAACACCAGTGGTGGCGTTATCCCAGTTGGGAGCTGTCTCAATATCGCCTGCGAAATCGAAGTGACCTGAGCAATTCCCGTCGGCACGATCGCGTTGGGCTGCAAGAAAACCTTAACCACAGCAATCCCGTAAAGAGACTGCGACTCGATATGTTCGATGTTGTCGACCGTTGTGGTAAGGACTCGCTCGTACGGCCATGTGATCTTCTCTTCCAAGTCTTGCGGCGAGAGTCCGGCATAGTTCCAGATGACCGAAATGACCGGAATATTAATGGAAGGAAAGATGTCCTTCGGAGTACGGAGAATGGCGAGAACTCCGGCGATTAAAATGAAAATAGCCAAGACGATGAAAGTGTACGGCCTCCGCAGTGCCAGATTGACGATCCACATAGCTTATTCTCCTACCCCGTCCTGTAAGACTGCATACCTTATGCCACCGTTACCGCTAGCTACGTTGGTCGAGGTCGATTGAAGCCGTAGCTGGCAGCCAATCCACATCCGCTGTCTCCCCCAGAAGGACATGTTCTATGACTATCGATCTTTCTCTCGTTCCCTAAAATGCTATGCTGGGATTAATTTGATACCTTTTCAGTATGGATCGTCCTAGTATCCGCGAGCTGGAATGTTTCGTAGCCGTGGCTGAAGAACTCCACTTCTCCAAAGCCGCGAAGCGGTTACACATGTCACAACCACCGTTAAGCCGGCAAATTCAGAGTCTGGAACGAAAACTACGCGTCCAGCTGCTTAGACGAAAAACCCGGTCGGTGGAGCTGACCTCGCCGGGCAGAAGTTTCCTGAATGACGCTCGAGAAGCGCTACATCACCTGGATCGTGCCATGATCACGGTTCAGCGGATGCAACAGGGAGAAACCGAGCGGCTGCGTTTGGGGTTTATCGGCTACTTGTTGGCGCCCGATTTGGTGGACTTGCTGCGAGCTTTTCGGAAGGCGCGCCCACAGTGCCAAGTGGAGTTGATTGACATGGAACCGGGCGATCAGCTGAATGATATCCGGGAAGGCAAACTGGACGGCGGATTTTTCGGCATCGGACCCACGGAACCCCTTTGGGATCTTAAGCTGTTCAATTGGAAAACAGTGCCTTTGGTGATCGTGCTTCCCGAGGATCATCGGCTCGCCCAAAAGCATTGTAAGCTAACGCTGGCTAATCTAAAAGAAGAGAACTGGGTGATGATTTCCCGGGACCGAGCCGCTCCTTTTCGAGGATTGGTGGATGAGCTCTGTCTGGCGGCGGGTTTTACGCCACGAATTGTGCAGGAATCCGATAGTGTGCAGGCGGTATTGGCGATGGTGGCTGCCGGCACGGGCATCGCGATTGCCTCTGAGACATTGACTCAGATGCTTGATCGGGGCTTGGCTTACCGCAGTTTAACATCTCGGAACGCGGTGCTGCGACGTAACTTCGTCTGGCGGAGCGAGGTCAATTCCGAAGCATTAAGGGTATTTAATAACGTACTGCGGCGGTATCGCAGCGAAACGGCTATCGCGGGTGAGCGGGTGGCGTAGGTGGAGGACGTGTAGGCGTATCGGCGTGTGGGCGTATCGGCGTGTGGGCAGCCGTTCGCAATCGTCCTCGTACTCATCGTCGTCCTTCCTCCTTCGCCGACCCATTCTATTGGAGCGCGCCTCGCTTGCGAGGCCGACTTTAGGCGGGTAACGGAATGGAGCTGAGGCTACGCGGACAAGCTGTCCTCGAAGAGTTGGCGCGTTGAACGATGCGTGTTCTTCCTACGGCCTAGCGGGGGAGCCGCTTTGGCCCGTGATCTGACCACCTGCCTTATTCGTGCCAGGACGTCGTCAGGCCATGCAAGGGTGACAGCAAGCGGCTCCCGCGAACTACCCAGTGCGTTGCAGCTCTATGGTCGTTCTGAACGAACCGGAAGTCATAGGTGAATGCGTCGCGTTGAGACGTTTGCGGGAGCCGCCTGTTTTCACAGTTTCTACCAGCATCAGCCCTGTTGCGAAAGTTGCGAGGGTGCCGGGACACGCGCCAAAGCGGCTCCCCTCCAGGCGGTGGGAAGAACACGCATCGTCAACGCGCCAACCTTTCGAGGACAGCCTGCCGCGCCGTAGGCTTTTGTGAAGGCGGGAGTAAGACGACGAAACTCTGCCGCACCCTCCTAGCTCCTAGCTCCTCCCCCTAGCACCGCCTCTCTCTCTTCCTCCGATAATTCGAATGGCCGGAATTCGGAGTCTACGAGATGAGCGTATCCGTCGGGGCCTTTGATGGCCAGGGCACGGTCGCGAGTTGGTCCGATGAACAATGGATCTCGATCCTGTTTCCAAGTAACGCTCGTCTGGCGGCGGCGTCGGTTTTGCCATTCGTAGCGAATGTATTGGCGGCGGCGATAGAAACGGGTGCGGACGATGGTCACTTCAATCGGTTCTGGACGCTCGGCAGCGCGGCGCAGGCTCCGGCCGACAGCGGCTACGCGGAAACAGCCTGCGATGGCCATAATGACGAAACCGAGTTCTATGGCTAAAGAAACGACCAAAGTAATTTTCCGGTTCAACAATAGATCTAGCGCGTAGGAAGCAGTGGCTATCGAAGGATCATTTTCCATGTAATAAATTTGCGCGTCCTTGGAATCATCAAAGTCGCCAACGAAGAAGATGTCTTTGTTCCGGCTAAAGGAAGTGACGCCTCCGTTGTGGCCTCGTCCGGGTATCGTGTAATCCAACTTAAGATCACCCCAACTTACGAATAGCCGGGTTCTGATCTCCCCGCCCACCGTTCCTCGCACGGCCAGTTTGCCCTCCTTCGAGAGTCGAATGTCCTCAAGAACACCGGGCCCGAGAACGAGAGCGAAAACCGCGAAACAACCCGTGAAAAATAATGCGCTAAGTAATAGGACAATTATTTTTCGCGCCGTGCCGGTGCCCTCGGCTAATCCGAGGGGGCGCTTCGGAAATGCTGCGAAATTCATGGTGGTTGTGCGGTTCGGTTTCGGCGTTCACGGTTTACGGCAAACGGAAGCGGTTGTCCATGCGAACGAATGGGACCTATGGGACACGTGGGACTTATGTGGGAATCGTGCTTGGGGTCGTCCAAAATCTTTGGTGGGGCGAGGCTCCAAAACGTGATCAGGCCGCCGGGATATTTTCTCCCAGCCGTTTTGTCTTTTCTACACGTGAAGCAGCGTGGCCGAGCCGGGGGTGGGACACCGCAATCAGAGTGAGCTCTTTTATTACTCTGAGGCTGGATCGGTTTCCCCTGCGGAACACACTTCTATTCAAGCCGGAGGGGCAGAGAGACACTTAACCGGTTTGCCAAATCGAGCTCCCGCCTCGGCGATGCCGCATTAACCGTTAGGCGGGCCATCGGTCAAGGGCAGATTGTACCGGCAGCCTGCCGCGTTTTGGAGCCTCGCCCTACCAAAGATTCGACAAAAACCGGCGCCTAAAGCTTTGCTTGCTCTGGGTCGCGCAAGACGCCGGTGAAAATGAGCTGGCCAGATTGGCCGTCGATTATTGCGAATAGGAAGGGGCGATCGAATACTAAGTTGAACGGTTTCTTGATAGGCGCGCGCATCGCGCTGGCCTCTATTTGGACCTCGGTGGCGGCCGCCGCTTCACTCCCGTTCTCGTCGACCCGGAGATAGGTCTGTTGGATAATGTTTGAGACGTAGAACTTCCGGGTGTCTTCAAACATCGGAGCGAAATCCTTGCTCGGTTCGAAAATGGCTCTGATCCCTAGTTGGGTCAGCGGCGAAACCAGAGAATCGCGGAAGGTCGCCTTAAATCTTGGCAAACTAATTGTCCCTGAAGCTTCTGAAAATTTGTCGATCGTTTGTTTCCAGGAACCTTTGCTCAGACTTTGCAGAACGGTACTCAGCCCGGCTGCTTTTGCCGGCAGTACCAGGACCATCTCCAATCCGCCGCCGCTATACGGAAGTTTGACGGCCTGGAAATCGTCCGTCTCCAGATAGAGCGCTGAGAGGCTGCGTTTCATCATGGTAACCTGGCAGGATCCGCGGCGTTCTCGGTTGAATTGGGCAGGAGAATCTTGAGTGGCTGAGAATGGATATTCCCAGGCGCCTTTGAAATAAACCGCATCGACCAACACCAGGGGTGGTTTAGGCGGTTGCCGGATGAGATCGGTGATTCGGTTTTCAGTTGCTTTCGCGACCCAATCGTTGATCGCTCTCATTGTGTCCGCGGTTTCCAGATCTACGGATTTGACCTGCGGGTCAAAGAGAGCCTTTACCTTCGCCTCAAACGCTGGCTGCAGTCTTGCGGACTGGTCGCACCAGAGTGAATTTGCGATTTTCAAGGTTACGGTAGGAGGGAGAGCAGAAGAAAGCTTCGCCCCCGGGAAAAGGACCTCCTGAGAATCAGTTTTGGGACTGAATCCAACAATGCGGCTCAGCTCGTCTGCGCCAGTCCCACTACAACCGGTGTAGACCATACCCAAGGCGAGTTCGAGGCTAAGAGGTGAAATAACGATGTTCTCTCCGCTACCGGCCGCCATCAACTTGACCAGCAAGGAAATTCCGAAGACATTGGTGCGGTCGGCATCCGTTTCCGCCTGCGGCAAACGACTCGACTGAGCTCGCCGAAGCCCTTCGGCGCTATCGGGTGCAGCCGGACAGCTATTTATTCCGAAACTAAGAACAAGGCCCCCAAGTAGAGCGGGGAATCGCAGTAAATTAATCATTCGAACGATCCCAGTAGCTTTCCTGTCGAAGTATTGGATCGTAAATCTCACAATCTGTATGACTCCAGACGAACAGAATTTGATCGAAAATTTGTTTGAGCGACTGCGGCAAGCCGATGGCGCGCCGAAGGATCCTCAGGCTGAACAGTTGATCCGGGCGAAGACTACAGCGCTTCCGGCAGCGCCTTATCTTTTGGCGCAAGCAGTGATCGTGCAGGAACATGCGCTTACTAACGCGCAGGCGCGCATCGCCGAACTGGAGAATCGCTTGGCTGCAGGTGGCCAAAATGCTCCTGCGGGTGGCGGTGGCAGCTTCCTTTCAGGCGTAAGCCGATTATTCGGGGGTAACAAACCGGCGACGCCTCCTCCAGTGCCGCAGCAACCGCAATACCAGCAACAGCCCCAGTATCAGCAAGTCCCAGGCACGGGGGCGCCCGGCACTCCTCCACCATTGCCGACGGCAGCTCCCCAGGCCATGCCCTATCCATCCACGGTGAATTTGGCGCCGAGTTCCGGAGGCGGCTTCTTAAAGAGCGCTCTGACAACGGCAGCCGGGGTCGCTGGTGGCGCCGCGCTTTTCCAAGGAATCGAGAGCTTGATTGGCCACAATGCCGGTGCCTTTGGCCCTGCGCTCGGCGAACGTGGGTTGGCAGGCGGCGAAACGGAGAACACCGAGATTGTCAACAACTACTACAATGAGTCTCCTGGGTCAGGTGAGACTGGTAAGGAACGTGCCGATTATCAGCCCGAGGTTGCTCAGAATGACTTGGATCAGAATCAAAACATTGACTTTGATCCCAATCTGACGGCTGACAACGATCTGGGTCAGAACGACGATTTCGGCGGGTCCGATGATTTCGGGTCTGGCTCAGACGATAGCTTGGTGTAGGCACACGAAAGCGCCGGGAGTGCGCGAGATGGCCGGGAACGGTTTTCGCGAAGGGCGTGAGAGTTTAGCCCGGGGTCTTTGACCCCGGGTAGATATTGTCTAGTTGCGGTGATGGTTGGGAACGTTTCTTTGTCTAACCGCGACTTGTGGAACGCCCGCTCGTTCCGGGCGTTTTATTCGCCGGCGGCGAGTTTCTTGAGTTTGCTGCCTAACGTCACTTTGGTGGCTGAACTCATCCGATCGATAAACAGGATGCCGTTCAGGTGGTCGGTCTCGTGCTGAATCGCTCTCGACAATAAACCCTCGGCTTCGAACGAGACCGGCTTACCCTCGAGATTGAGAGCCTTAACCTTCACATGCTCCGCTCGAGAAATATCGGCAGTGATTTCCGGAAAACTTAGACAACCTTCGGGACCAACCTCGGTTTCCCGGCCCAGATCGAGCTCCGGATTAATCAAGATCATCGGCATGTGCTCTTTCGGATCAACCTCCTGACCGTCAATCCACATCCGGCTAGGCCGATTCTCCGCATCCGAGACGTCGACCACCGTCAGCTGAATGGATTCCCCGACCTGTTGCGCGGCCAGCCCGACACCGTGGGCGTCGTGCATGGTTTCAATCATGTCTTCGGCCAGGGTCCGGATTTCTTCGGTGATCTCGTCGATTTGCTTACCTTTTTTTCGCAAAACCGGATCACCATAGATGACGATTTCGCGAATCATTTCGTATCTTTAGGTTGAGTAAAGGCTGGCAAGTTTTTGATCCCTGCTTGTTTTAATGCGTCCAAAACTTGGACCAAGAAACCGAATGATACTTCTTTAGACGCGCTCATCGCAACCGGTTGATTAGGAGACTTCTCTTGATGCTCTTTTAGCTGGGATGCGAGCTCAGTCACGCTAGCCAATTGCTTGTCTCCGAGATAAAGCTTTTCATCTGGAGTTATCGCAAGCACCAAAGGCTCCTGGCTACTCGATCCTTGGTTGGCAGTCTTTGCTTCGGGCAGGTTAATAGATAACTGCGACTGAGCCGTCTTGAAGGTGGTGGTGACGATGAAAAAGATCAGCAGAATCGCAAAGATATCGATCAACGACACAATTATGATTTGCGGAGTTTTTCGACGCTTAACGTAGAACCTCATCGAGTAACCTCCTCCAGCGTCTCCGGTCGATGATCCGAGTCAGTCTCGCTTCTGCGCTGGTGGAATTTTTCGACCAGCTCAGTAACCAAAGATTCCATTTGGATCGCGAGGGTCTCCACTCTGCGGGTAAAAGTCGACCAGGCGATCAGCGCAAGGATAGCGATGGCCAATCCGACGATGGTTGTGCTAAGGCACTCGCTGATACCGGAGGCGATCCCTTTCAGGTCGGTAGTTGACGTCACGCCCGAGCCGATATTGGAAAAAACCTTAACCAGACCGGTGACGGCGCCAAGCAGGCCGAGAAGCGGAGAGATACCGACAATGATCTCAAGGATAAACAGCCCGGCTTCCAATCCAACCACTTCCCGGCGGGCTCGAGTTTGGACTATCTCTAGGGTCTCGGCTTTAGTCGCATTGGCAGAACGGACGACCGCATCCAGAATTTGGCCCATGGCGGAGTCATCGTCTTGTACCAGCCGTCGTATCGACTCCAGGCTTTCTCCGGAACGATAGCCAACGATCGATTTCTCAATTAAACGAGGGATTACCGCTGCTTTACGCAACGCGATCAAGCGCAACAGGATAACGGTTATGGCGACAAACGAGCACACCAAGAGAATCCACATGAAGACCCCGCCATTAACGATGAATTCGGTCGGGCTGGAGAACAAAGCTAAAAACGTCATTTTCGGTAGTTACATGTAATTGAAGCTAAAGGTAAATTCGAGTCCGCGTTCAGGAACCAAAGGAATTAGTTCCTGGGGCATAGGTGGGATCTTGGCTTCGCGGATAGATTGTAGCGAACAGGTTGCCAGAGTCTCATTCGAAGAATTGCTCACCACTCGGGCGCTCACTACCTCGCCGCTGGGACTGACCACAAATTCAACGCGCACGGTGCCAATGGAAAGCAAATCGGCCCGCTGTGAGACGAAGTAATACCATAAAGATCCGACTGCGTCCTCGACCGCCTTCTGGAACCTCCCTTGAGGAGTTCCCATAGCAGAAACGGAAGAGCGACCGCGGTTCCCGATATTCCCCTGCATACGGGTGATAATATTCTGTGGCCGATAAGCGGTTCGGGGCGCACCCGGGCGGTTCTGGTTATTGGTGGCCTTGTTAGGGTTCGGAGTCGGGAGTGGGGTCGGGGTCGGTCGCAACATTGCGATATCGTCGTCCTTAGCGGTAGGAGCCGGCGTTGGTGTCGTATCCGGCGTGGGCGCCGGCGTCGAAGCCGCGTTCTCACCGCCCTCGGCGCTATTCCGAGAGTAGTCCTGACCGTTCATCGCCAACGAGAAGTCGTTATTCCTGAACATTAGCGATTCGAGATTCTTACCATCCTGCGTCGGTAGCGGTGCTTGCTCGTTACTCTGTTTCTCGGATGCAGCAGCAGTATCTTTGTCAGACTGGAAAGGGGCATTGTCCTGCTTTTGATCTGTCTTTTGATCATCCTCCGTGCGGACGTATTGCTGCTCCGCCTTGTCCGGCGGCGTGTCGAGAAGCGTCAACTGCGGCGGATCCTTCTGATCGTCGGCTCCCTTCGGGTTGGCTGGAGGCGGAAAGATTGTGTAATACCCAACGACGGCAAGGAAAAGGAACAGGTGAAGGAGTATCGAGCCGATAACGGCTAACGTAATTTTCTTCCTCTTCGACATCGGAAAAACGCGGTAGCCTAAGTCTTCAGCTTAAAACCCTCAAGCCTTATCGGGACGGTCGATTGTCCCCAGCCGGTAGACGATCGTTTCTTGGGTTTCGGCGTATTGTAGTCAAGAGCGAGCCGGGAGCAAGCGGAGTGTGGAGAGCGGTCAGGAAATAGAGCGTGCGCTAGGACCGCAAATGAGCGACAGGGAAAAGCCCAAACGTGGCGTGCTGCAACGGATGGGACCTATATGACCGATGGGACTTATATGATTGGCGATATGCCACTCTATGATTATACCAACTTTAGCACCGCGTCACCTTGCATAACACCAACGGTCTGGGTGACGGATAAGCGGGCGCATTCTTCGACGTCTTGTATTTTGCCGATTCCAGCCAGGGCACGTCCATTCCTTGATTGGCGCAGATATGAAGTGAGATCGGCGTTGGCTTCACGATAGAGACTCTTAACGAGTACGGCTGCATCCGACAGTGAATTATGCGCCAGGCGATTGACCAGGCCACCCGCCGCGACCGCGTCCTCAAGGGCGAAGTCTTCCCCGGTGCCGGCGCACACTATCAACACGCTGGCTGAGCCTTCGCTATCCAGCACCTGCGCAAGCGAATCTAAATTCAGTAGCGCTCCTACGTAAACCCGTTTGGCGCGCCGGACACGATGAAGAGCGATGGTTCCGTTCGTGGTTGTGATAACAACGCTTTTACCGCGGATCTCTTTGAACTCCGCAGGCGAGTTGCCGAGATCAAACCCTTCTAGAGGAATACCGCCGCGTTCACCCGCCAAGAGAAGGCTCGGATCGTTGATCTTCCGAGTTCGCGCCGCCTCAACAGTCTCCACGGGGAAAAACCGCTCCACGCCATGCTCAAGTCCGGTGATCATCGTGGAGGTGGCACGCAAAACATCAAACACGACAGCGGTTGTGTCGCTCAGATCGATACTTTCGAACCGGCGAATCTCAGAAGGGCAAAGTGCGACGTCGATAAAGGAGTTCAAGGAGTGCAGGGAGTTGCAGGAGTTCGGGGAGAGCGTATGGCCATGGGAGCGCGGCTCGCGCGCTTTTTACCTTTCATCTCTCACCTTTCATGTCTTCATCTTCTCATTTCGATAGGTCAGTCGCCAATGGTGAAACAAGTACTGCTGCGCATAGCCGGCGTAAGGACCGAAGTATTGCCGGCAAAAGTCGGCTAGATCAGTTGGACGGACTTTAGCTTTTTCCGGGAGATATCTCTCTTTCAACACGCGAGCAATCCACACGTCGATCGGCATGACTTCCAACCTGCCGAACGCAAAAAGTAGTACACAACTTGCAATCTTGTCACCGACACCCGGGAAACCGCGTAGTGCGGCGCGGATTTCATCTGACGGCAGCTTGGCTAAAGCGTCGAGGTCGATTTCGCCGCTGGCAACCATACGAGCAGCGGCGAGCACGTTCGCCGCGCGAAATCCCAGGCGGCAGGCTCGCAGATCATCAAGCGTTAATCCGGCTAGAACCTCCGGACTAGGATAAGAAAAGACGGACGTCCCGGCGACCTCAAGCCTTCTTCCATACCTTTCACGAATCAAGAGCGAGATGCCTCTTATGTGCGCCACTTGTTTGAGAGCCGACGTCAGAAAAGTGGCAAGGCATTCCCAAATCGGTTGGCGCAAAATTCGGATCCCGGCCGCGTAAAAAACCGCCGCGTTTAGTGTCGGATCATCCGGAAACGTGCGGTGGATCTCATCAATCCCATGGTCCAGAGCCAAATAACGCCGGGCTTCAGAAATCAGATCATTGGACACCAGCAACTGGGTCCCGGACTGTTCGAGATAACAAGGTTTTTGATCGATTGCTCCGACAAACCCAGCACCGTGCTGGGTCCAGTGGAAGACTTGGCCGGAGTTTAGGCTTTTGGCAAGATCGATTCCCTTTGCTGCGATCCGGGAGAGTTTGTCATTGCTCATTACTTAAATAGCACCCGTAACACTGACCACGGCCCACGTTCAATCGTCCTCGTCCTCGTCCTCGTCCTCGTGCTCGTCCTCGTGCTCGAATCATTGAAGCTGGTCCGCGGCCTGGAGTGCACTTCTACGATTGGATGCGCTTCAGATAAGCACATGATAGGGTGTTTCAACGATTTCTTTTCGAGCACGAGGACGAGCACGAGCACGAGGACGAATGGAGGCTGCGAGATCTACGGACCGAGACGTTCGATGCGCCACGTGCTCTCGACGGTTAGCGTGTAAAGAAACCGATCATGGAGCCGGTTCTCTCTTCCCTGCCAGAACTCGATCCGCTCGGGAGCAACTCGGAAGCCGCCCCAAAACTCCGGCACCGGCGGGTTACTACCTGGGTACTGTCGCGAGACCTCGTCGAATCGGCGTTCGAGCTCAGCCCGGCTAGGAACAGGACTGCTTTGCGGCGAGATAATCGCGCTGACTCGGCTCTTCAGCGGGCGTTTATCGAAGTAAGCCTGAGATTCATCGTGAGGGACTCTGGCAACGTTACCTTCGATCTGGATCTGTCGCTCCAGCCAAGGCCAATGGAAATTGAGGGCAGCTCTCGGGTTCTCAGCCAAATCGCGGCCTTTGCGGCTCTCGTAGTTGGTGAAGAAGACAAACCCTCGTTCATCGAATCCTTTCAACAGGACGATTCGAGCGGCAGGACGCCCTTGCCGATCGGCGGTCGCCAAGGTCATGGCGTTCGGCTCTCGGTCGCCGGCCAGGCGTACCGATTCTTCGAACCAGGTTCTGAACTGCTGTATCGGGTCCGGAACTAGGTCCTTTCGATGCAAGCCGTGCAGTGTGTACTCCTTGCGCAGGCGGGCAATGTCGAGGTTAGAGTCCATCGTTCGATTTTAGCATGGGCGGATTCCTGTGACACGCAAGGTCTCGCGCAGAGGTCACAGCGGACGCAAAGGTAAAAGAAGACATCGCTGCGGATATTGCCGCGCAGCACCGCAAGCACGAAACAAACGGTGGCAAACGCTCGGAGAAATACGTAATTTCTTCACGCGTTCATCCGTCTATCAAACAGCAACAGGCAAGTATGAAGACCTTCGGGCTTGGTTTGGGTTTTGCGTTCCCGGCGCTCACGGCCGTAACAGCGTTTCTGATGGGTACAGCTCGTGCCCAATATTCAGTGCAAATCGACCTTGGCGAACAGAAGGCCTATCTTTTGTACGACGATCGAGCAATCATGGAGTCGCCGATCAGCTCTGGCCGGTACGGTCATCTGACGCCGGATGGCACATTCAAGATCACCGACAAAGACTTGAATCACACGTCCAGCATTTACGGTCAAATTGTTGACTACTATGGACGCACGGTTGTGGCAGATGCGGACGTGGATATGCCGGTCACTTATGGGACCCATTTCGTAAATGCTCCGATGCGATACTACATGAATTTTGCGCCCGGCATCGGCATGCACGCTGGCTATTTGCCGGGGTATCCGGCGTCACATGGTTGTGTCCGGATGCCCGAAAGCAAAGCGATCGCGTTTTTCCAGGCGGTTTCGGTGGGAACTCCGGTCACGGTTTTCGGGACCACTCCCCGAAACCGAATTTATCAGGTAAGCAACCCCGGACGGCAATCAGGGACGTCGTATCAATACCAATACCAGAACCAAGACCAACAACGGCGGCCTTGGTGGCGGTTTTTTGGGTTCTAGGGGGGCCTGGGGGTCTGGGTGGCAGCAGACGGCGACGCCACAGGCGGTCAACGCTGGCAACGAAAGTAACCAGTAATCACTAATCAGTAATCAGTCTGATTTTTTGATATTGCCCTTTTCTACTGATGAGTTTCGCTGTCCTCCTCACAGGATAGCGGATCATCTCGATAACACGAAGATCTTCTTTACTGCGAGAAACGCTCTGCGATAAACAAGCAAGTCTCGAAAACTGCGCGCATAGTCGGGGTTCATCTTGGCGTCTTTCGTTGATGCTCCGTTTGCTTTCCGTTCCGTCTGAAGTCTGATTACTGACCCACTGATTACTGATTACTTTTGTCGCTATCCCGAATCGCGTCTTAGCCATAATACGGCCGCAACGCTGCCGGCATGCTGCCTATCTTGAGAGCACGTTCGATGGTTTGATCGATCGCGTCTACGCCTTGAGTTAGAGGAACAAGCTGTCCGGCTTTCAGGGCAACTGTGGGGACACCGTCTCGTAAAAGAACGCGATGGGCGCTGATCGCCGCGACTCGTAACCCGAGCGTCAGAACACCGGTTAAATTCAAAGGGTCGGCGGCACTGATCGGGATAAGATCGCCCTTCGGGGCATTCTTACGAATCGTGCGTAACAGTCCGACGGCTTCAGGTAACGCGTATTGTTCGCCGCTGACTCCCGCCACAAAATGGCCGCCGCGGATCTCTCCTCTCGCCTCCAACGTTCGATAGACTCGCACCAGCTCGAACCAAGTCACTCTTAAAGATTCTTGTTCCAAGATCCGGCGAAATACGACTCCATAACGACGGAGCAAGACGCGGGCAAAGGCTTCAACCGCCAGTTCCCGTGTCGCCGGAGGGACGGTAGAGACGAGCCCCTGCTCTTCCGGCGTCCGGTCGAAGCGACCAGCTGGCACCAAAACGGCACCGGATGAGTGGGAGCTCATCTCTACCGATCGCAGCAAAGACCAACGGCCAGCAAATTCCAAACTCGTCACCGCTTTGTGATGCCGGCGGCGTTCTGTCGAAGCAAATGGCGCCCGTTTTTCTTCCGGAACCAGCAAAGCTCTGAGCCCCTCAAAACTGTCTGCCGTTACCAATCCCTGCGCGGTAAGCTCCGCCAACGCTCGTTCCAACCGGGATGGCAACAGGCCAGTCTTTTGCACAAGCTCACCAAAGAACAGTGCTCCCCCTTTAGCTAGAACCTCCAGGGTGCGGGTTGTGTCGGGCGAAAACTCCGCTGTGTCGATAGGAGCTGAAAGTATCAGCCAATGAGACAGGTTTTCGCGGGAGAACAACGAGATCGGGCTGGATCGGACGGGTAAGGGCGGACGGCCGTTGGTCTTTTGAGGCGTAGTCAGCCGGCCCCATCCAAATCGCCCGGTAAAACAAAGCTGATCAAGCCAGGCCGGCTGATATTCTTTGACTCGAAGCGCTAGGACTTCCGGTTCCCAAGCGGCAGCGGGTAGTTCGAAACCATCCAGGAGCTCCAATACCGCTCTTACCCCCTCGAGCCCTTCTGCACGGTGCTCAATCTCCACTCTTTGCCAAGCCAGCAGGAAACGTTGAAACTCTGCGATCGATACCGGCTGAATTTCGGCCCGGAGACGGTTTAGCGTTAACCGATGGATTCGCGCCAGTAACCGGCGATCACACCACTCGAGCTCTTGCGCCTCCGGATGAAATTTGCCTCTCAGAACGAAGCCTTCGCCTTCCAACGCAGCCAACGCTGTGTTGATTTCCCCGACCGGAAGTTGGAACAGACTCGCGATCTTTGTTGCGGTGATTGGACCGATTATTTCCATCCGGCCACGCACGAGCTCACGGATCGCATCAGCTCGCTGCCATTGGCGTTCACTTTCGCTCGCAGGAGAAACCAGCGCCGGTTCTACTGTCCGACCCGGATAGATAGTCTGCAACATCGGGAGCCTCTCGGCAGCGATCCAAAAGGGACGCCCCAGGGGCCCCGACCGGTTCGGGCTCGCATCCTCCTTCGCTAAAGCTTCGAAGGACGGGCCCTCGTTCGCCAAGACTTTGGAGGACAAGAGCGAGGCAGCGCTCCAGGGTTTCGAACCATCGGCCTCGCTCGCCAGGTACGGCTCCAAACGGCCGGCCCGTTTTTCGCGCACTAATTGAGCCAGCCATTGAGAAGAATCGGTACCGACGCTCCGGACTTCGTCGTCAGTCAAGGTACCCACCAAAAGCAGGGTTTCATGGAGCTCGTCCGCGCTCGTCGCTTGTGGCCAGGCTTCAGCACAGACTTTCTCGATAGCGTTC
>JAFAZK010000280.1 GCA_019239825.1 Verrucomicrobiota bacterium
TCGATGGTGGCGGCGCCAAATTGGAGGTTGTGATAAGCTTTTCTGGCCTGTTGTACTGAATCGATGGCCCATTGTTCCGGCCAGTTATGGTAGTCACCTGTTGTCGAGTTTACGGATTGCGTAGCGTCAAGCCCATCGGCCAAGGAACGATAGTCCGCCGCATTTCGAATCGCGAATACCAAAGATTCATCCCAGAGAGCGTGAAGTTCTTGATTCGGATCAGAACCGAAAAAAAGATCGTTACCGCCTCGGTCATTGGGTTTGCCGGCACAGAGGCGCGGATCGGTAATTAGAACCGGATGTCTGAGATCCGAAAGATCGTAGAAACCAGTTCCGCAGTGTAGCGGCTGATGGATATCGCCAGCAAAATGGACCAAAAGACGCAAGGCCTGTGGTTTGGTAAAATCTTCCGGACCGGTCTGAGGTCTCTCCAAGACCGAGACGCAACGTTTAATGGCGTGAACCACATCATTGAGCGAGGTAAAAGCCACGACCTGGCGATAATCTTCGGCTCCTAATGGCAAATCGACGAAATGCCACAGGGCGTTGGTTGGGAATTTGGCATTGAACGCGCGCGCCTCTGGATCGTCGCTCAATGGGCCGCGACCGGAGGCCGCGGCGCGAACTTCGTCGGCCCAGTTAGCGATTGAAGGTAAGTCCGTGTCGTGACCCTGAGCGAGAAGGGCAGCGATGTGGGATTGAGCCGTGGAAGACAGGTGTTTTTCTGCCACAGCAGCGATAGCAGAATGCCCGAGCGGCCCCCAGGCGTGGAGGGCTTGGGCGAGGATGAGGAGGAGGAAGAGGGGGAATGAGGAGTTCAGGAGTTCAGGAGTTCAGGGTGGCGAGATCACAAAATTGCGGGGAAATTCTTATTCGAAGTCAGTGCGTCTGATCCTGGTGTTCCTTCTCGCCACGGCTTTCGCATAGACGACAAGAAGGCGGGAAACTTCTTCTAGCACCGGTTCCAATGCGGTGCAGTTGCCATAGCCGAGGTCATCTCCCAGGATGAGGTAGTATCTGCATTCTTCAACGGACCCTTGTGATATATTGAAAAACCGATTCTTATGGGGTAGCCGCGCTTCTTAAAGCCCTCTGCGATGTTTGCCGGAATTGAGATAGCGGCTCGCCTGAGTTGAGGGATCAAACAGTACTGTTCATCTCTCGGAAAGCGCTTTGTGAGCTCATAGGCCTGAAGCACAAACTCGTGTGCTTTCTGCCAGACAATTAGATCGCGAAATGATTGAGCTAGTTTGTTCATGCGGTCCAAATATCATAAAATAAAACGTAATCTAGAGATGTTATAGAATCTTGCTAACGCTGATTCTTACGTACTCCTGCAACTCCTGGAACTCCTGGAACTCCTGAACTCCTGAACTCCTCCCACACTACTCCCAATTCGCTATCACGACGTCCGTTGGCGTTGTCGCTAAGACGTGAACCAGATTGGGATCCACTCTCAGATCTTCAGCCAGAGAAGTGAGCGAGTGGTTACCGACAATGATGCAGACCTTACGCGCGGTATGCCAGGCGGCGACGACGTCCGCTTTCTTAAGATAAAGATCGGCGCCAATTCCGTATTTGCGAGCCGCATATTCTTGAGCGGGAATACCATCCAGCCAATGGAGTTGCCGATGGAGATAGAAAAAGAGGCTGGTACGATCGCTGATATCGCCCTGGCTAATGATCAAGGTGTTGGCATCTGAGTTTCGCTCTATCACAGAAGCGATAGAAGCCGAAGACAGATAGTCTTGCAGGGCGACCTCGCCGGTCAATCCGAGGAAACAGATCAGAAGTACGAACGGTGGAAGGAAGATAACCGGTGCTAACTTCTGGCGCCTAAACAAAATGATTAAAAGAGCAAAGGCGATCGCACCGATACCGAATAGGAGGAGGATATTGCTCAACGTGCGGCCGGCGGCACCGGCGACATTCACCAGTGCGCTGGCTACACTGTTAATAGCCGGCTGTTCACCACGTCCGGTTCCCTCAGACGACAGGAGCGGCGCTAAGGGCTGACCGCTCAATATTATCCCGCCTGCCCCTAACAAGATCAGGAGGATACCAGGGAACCAGGCGGAGAACAGGCGAGGGATTCCCTGGCCCAGGGACCAAGCCAGCCAGATGGCAATCACTGGGAAGCAAATCAAGAGATAATAATCCTGAAGATTTGCAAAGGTGATCGCGACCGAGTAGATGCCGAACCAAAGCAGCAAGAGCAACGCGTTTTGGGAGATCTTGGTGTGAACTATCCGAAAGGAGGTAACGGCGGCCCCAGGAATCAATAAGGTCCAGGGGAAGAGGATCGCAAACTGTTCGAGCCAAAAGTTAAGCAGGCCCAGGTGATCTCCGTCAACGGGCCATCGTCGGCCCAGTACCTGGTTAACCTGCTCGTTCCCGAGTTGGTCGAGAATAAAGCCGGGATAGCGATGCTCCACTGCCAAATACCAGGGGAGGACCAAGGCGATAAAAATCAACCAGCCGGTTGGATTGAAAATGATTCGGCGGCAGACCACGCGCAACGATGGCCGGAAAACGGCCGCTACTAAGAGAACACCCAGTGGAAGGAGAATTCCGTGCGCCCCTTTGCAGAGTACTGCCACAGCCATTGCTACCCAGAGCAGGGTCAGCTCTAATGTGATGAGTGGTGATTCCCCCTTCGCTGAAGCTTCGGATGACAAGTGGTGAGTGGTGATGGGTGGTTTGAGTCTGTCACCGCTCAAATTCTTCAAGACATCGTGGTCCGCGTTGCCGCCCTCGCGCCTGTCGGGAATTTTTCTCGCTAAGCGAACCAGCAGCCAAAAAGTGAACGTTGTTAGGAAGCCGAACGCTGGTTCGGGCATGATCAGGTGACAGAACTGAAATGTTCCAAAAAAGGTCGCGAGGATGAGGGAACTAGCTAGGCTCGTAAGTTTGTCGCGAGTGCATTCGTAGGCTAATCCGGCAGTCGCGATAAACCAGGCGAACGTAGCGAGGCAGATCGGCAATCGAGCAGCAAATTCGTTTTCGCCAAAGCTCCGAAGAGAAAGGATCTCCATCCAATAGGCAAGCGGCGGCTTTCTGAGTCGTGGGATGCTGTTTTGCGTGGGAACGACCCAATCGTTTCGGGAGATCATTTCCCTGGCTGCACCGGCGTATTGACCATCGATCTGGTCCAACAGGCGAGGGTACCCGCACGACCCGATATAAAAAACGCCAAGTAAGCTTGCCCAGACCAGCAAGAGCCGGAAAAGACTTGTCTGGTAAAACCCAGGCTTGCTAGTCCCTTGGATTTCTGGGGGCCAAGTGATGGGGGACGCGGAGATCGCCGGCGAAGGTGCCATTCGTTCAGACTTCGTGATTTTCGGCGAACGAAAAGGCATCGCGTCTTTTCCCCGGTGGTCTCGTCCGCCGCTATTTTCCATGAATTGGCAAAAGGAGCAAGGAAGAGCGGTTCTAATTTCTAGGTTCTAGGATCAAAGCTCGAGGCTCAACTTTGGGAGAGGATGCAGTTTGCAATTGCCGGTTCGTATACTTGCGGTTGAGAAGGGCTATCATGGGCGGCCTTGCAGGAGGAACGGATGAGACCTATACGACCTGTAGGATTTCTATGGCACAAGGGATTCCGGGCGAATCGAGAATTTGGAACCTAAAACTTTGAACTTAGAACTTCTGAGACTAGGCCAGGGAACCTGGCGGATGGGAGAACGAACGGATCGGTATCGATCGGAGGTAAAGGCTTTACAACTTGGGTTCGATCTCGGGATGACGTTGGTGGATACGGCGGAGATGTATGGGGAAGGGAGAGCAGAGAGCTTGGTCGGCGAGGCGATTGCCGGACGGCGAAAAGATATCTTTCTCGTGAGCAAGGTTTACCCACACCGGGCGACTCGGAGCGGAGTACTGACTGCGTGTGAGCAAAGTCTCAAACGACTAAAAACGGATTACCTTGATCTATATCTTCTTCACTGGCGCGGCTCGACACCTTTGGCCGAGAGTTTTGAAGGTTTTCTGCAGCTGAAGCAGCAGGGGATGATACGGGAGTTCGGTGTCAGTAACTTTGATCTCGACGATATGGAGGAACTCGCCGGCGTGCCGGGTGGGAGAGAGGTGTTTACGAATCAGGTTTTGTACAACCTCACCCGCAGGGGAATTGAGTGGGATCTCTTGCCTTGGTGTCGCGACCGAAAAATGCCGGTCATGGCTTATTCGCCGGTGGAACAGGGACGCCTTCCCGCGCAGATGGATGCTATAGCCCGCAAAGTGAATGCAAGCCGATTTCAGCTGGCCTTAGCTTGGCTTCTGCATCAGGACCGCATTCTCGTGATTCCCAAAGCGGCGTCTGAAGCGCATGTCATCGAAAACCGCAAGGCGCTGGACATTCAGATCCCAGAGCAGATCCTTGCCGAGTTAGACGCATTATTTCCTCCGCCTCGAAACAAATCGCCGCTTGAGATCCTTTAGGATTGGCGGTTGGGCGACTTCTGTCTCGTCCTCGTCCTCGTCGTAGTGGACGGAGTAGACTTAGTGGACAGAGTGGACGCGCAACGCCGTCCACCTGGTTCCACTCCGTCTAGTACGTCCACTGCGTCCACTACGACGAGGACGAGAAACCGCCTTTGGGCCTGTAACCTTCAAGCGCGCCTGATAGTCCAATCAGGGCAAAACCGGATCCCTTTCGCCTAGCGACGCTAAGCTTAGGGCCTAGCTTATTTTGCCATGGATGGGCTTTTGCCGACTGGACGCCAGTACCACGGAGAGAGAAACTGGTGTCCAGCCAGTCTTTTCACAGCGCGTGAAGGGGCACCGCCGTAAGGAACGATAATCAACTGATCGCTCTTTTAACTCTGCTCTTGGTGTGCTACCCAGTCGATCGCGAAGCGCACCATTTCGTTGGCATCCGAAAAGCCGAGCTTTTCTTTTATGTGAGCTCGATGGGTTTCGACGGTTTTAACACTGAGATTGATCTCTTTGGCGATCGATCGGGTGCTGTGTCCCCGCCCTAGCATAACCAAAACCTCCAGTTCGCGGTCGGATAAACGGTCGACTGGTGAAGGAGAATCGCTTTCCGATGCATGGATCGCTTTGAAAATTAGTTTTTCTCCGAGACGTTGGCTGACGAAAAGCTTGCCGGCTAGCGCGCGATAAATGGCATCCAGAACCGGTTGAACGCCGTCGGCTTTCATTACGTACCCGAGAGCACCTGCCTTCAGGGCGCGCAGAGCATACAACGACTCATCGTGCATTGAGAGAACCAGAATCGGTAGCTGAGGTGATTCAGCCTTCATCAGCTTCACTAGTTCAATGCCATTTGTGCCCCGAAGAGTAATATCGAGGATCGCTAAGTCCGGATTCAGTTTGCGCATCTGCTCCAGAGCACTCGGGGCGGAATCAGCATGACCACAGACGACGAGATCAACCTGCCGGTCGAGTAGTTCCGTCAAACCGTGCCGAAAAATCGGATGATCGTCTACCAACAGGATTTTCTTTTTCGCAGATTGGCTGACGGGTGGGGCCGCTTTGTCGCTTCCGTCTGGCGCCGGGTTATGATCCTGCTCCATGGTTTCGGTTTAAGGGTTAATCTGACCCAATCTTTGCTCGGACGCCACGGGCAAAATCAATGAGTACAGGAGTTCTAGGAGGTCAGCGCCTCCTGGCTCCTCTTCTTGAACTCCTAGAACCTTATGCCCCTCCGCTTAGCCTCCGGATCAGATCCGCCAAGGTCGATGGACCTCCGACGTTGCCGGGGAAAATGATAAAGGGCAGGCCTGGAGAAGCGGATTCCGGCCCGAGTTTTAAAGCGGAAACCCCGGAAGCGACTTGGCCGAGAACTCGAGCTCTCTTGGCTTTCAGACCTTTGGTCAAAACGTCGTTCGACGTGATGCCGCCTTTTGCCACCAACCACGTTGGCGGCTGGCTCAGCTTGGTTGGGATGCTGGAGAGAGCCGCAGAAACAATAGCGGAAATCTGGACGTGATTCAGTTCGCCACGGTGAGACACGAGTCCTCGAGTGGTAAATACCAGAGCCGTTTTTTGCTCCGCTAGGCTCGATTCAATGGCTTGGACTACGTCGGCTAGATGTCGCTCGGCTTCGGCGGGCTCGAACAGACGATCAACCAGAAGTTCGATCGAGTCGACATTTGGGAGGGCGCGAGCTTCCGCCAGTTGTACGCTAGTGCGTTGTACATAGGAGCCGACCAATACTAGACCCGGACCGGAACCAATTGCGCTTGGGTCCAGGATTGCTCCTGGGAGCTCGCCCAGGCTGCTTCTAACAAATGGAGCTGCGGTCCGGCAAAGAAACCTTTTCCCAGCATTTTCAGCCCGGAGGAGTCCGGCCGACAGCACCACCAGATCAGCGTCAGTAACGGTATCTACTACGATGGGGACGTTGTGTTTAGACCGAAGGAGCAGTGAGGCCACCTCGTCTGGCCCGCCTTCTCTCAACATTTTTATGGGTATGGACAGCACCTGATTTGCTTTCCAGGCCCCTTTTGACTTTTCCTCGACCCACTCTGACAGCCGATAATGAGAGAAACCAAACGTGGGATCTTTTGAGAAGTCAGTCTCGGTTACCGGCAAATAGCGGCCCTTGGAGTGGTCATAAACAAAGTGGCAACCGTCCAGCACGATCCTGCCGCCCTCAGGGTAAGCTGGCACAATCAGATGTGCATCGGGAGACTGAGGCAACAAATCGGCGATTGGCCTCAGCTCGGCTGGATAGTGACCACGTAAGGTTGAATCGCTTCTGCTGATCGGGCAGAATCGAATCTGATTTTTTTGAGCGGCCGAACGCAGGATAGCTACAACCGAAGCAGTTAATTTGACGGCGGCTGCCTCATCTAACGCGCGTGAATTCGTGAGTAAGTAAAGTATGCGAGACTGTTCTCGCAACGTGCGGTCGACCAGATCGGGTTCCCAGGTCGTGAGAATCTCAATGTTCTGCATCGTCTGGACGCCCGTTGGATCGTCGTCGAGTACCAGCAATCGCCTGGCTGGGTCTTCCAGATCGAAGCGAATCTCTGAGAGCAGCGAGGTTACATCGGGCTCTGGCGGCAGGGGTGTACCAAGATCAAACGCGGGGAGGGGCATGGGTAATGAGCAGTAAGCAGTAAGCAGTAAAGTATCAGCGATCTGAAGCAGTAAAGCCGTAGTCAGTGATGATTTTTCGACGCCTCTTTCTGACCTGACTGATTTACTGAAACACTGCTCACTGCTAACCGCTTACTGCTAACCGCTTACTGCTAACCGCTTACTGCTTACTGCTTACCTGGCGGCTGATATCCGGCTGGATCCCAAAAGGCAGCGCCGAATCCGATCGTAATCAGAGCTGCCCGAATATTTGGCCAATGGATAGGCAAACGATCCAGCTCGCCTGGTGCGATCTGTAGCTTGGCGGCGGGTGCTCCGCTGTCATCGCGAAGGTAGCGTACGCGGAACACTTGGAATCCGTGGTGACGGACTGTCTCCTCCGCCTGTTCGACCATAGAAAGGACTCCTCGGTCGATGGGTATGCCGTGCTGGACCCGAGAACTGAGACAGGGCTGTGCCGGTTGATCCGCCGTTGGGAGGTTACGTTCTCGGGAAAGGGACCGGATCTCTGATTTAGTGAGTCCGGCGGTTCGCAGTGGTGCCAACACCTGGAACTCTGTCGCCGCCTTTGCCCCGGGGCGAAATTCGAGCGCGTCATCGGCATTTTCTCCGTAGGCGAGCGCGGCGAAATGCTGACCCTGAGCCAGGTCTGCCATTCGTTGGAACAGCTCGGCTTTGCAGAAGTAACACCGATTTGCCGGATTGGCCGTGTAATCCGGTTGATCGAGTTCCGTTGTGTTGAGGATTTGCAGGCGAGCGTTTAAGGAATGGGCGACGTCGATTGCCGTTTTCAACGCTTTGCGAGGCAACGACGGGCTGTCGGCGATGACAGCCAAGGTTCGTGTGCCGAGGATTTCAACGGCTTCCGCAAGCAGATAGGTACTATCAACGCCACCGGAATAGGCAATTAACAGGGGCGAATGGGTTCGAAGCGTCTCCCGCAACCGCTCGACTTTCTCCATAGTGGTCGACATCCTGAATCAAGGTAGCGTGGCATTTGGGAAGAAGCTAGGAGCAGAAGGCGATACACCGTTTGAGGCCGCACACCCTGGAGGGGAGCTGCTTTCGCCTGTGCAAGTTAGATTGCGCTCCGTCGGACCCCAGCGCGTTGGCATGGCCTTGTCGTGTGATAAGCAAGCGGCTCCCGGGAACGTTTGCTGGTGTTGCTTGCTGGGTACGTTGAATCGAACGAGCGGCACCGCGACGAACATTTGACATCCTGGGTAGCTTCCGGGAGCCGCCTGCTAAATAGCGATTTGGCAACGCGACACTTGTCTGCGCGATCGGGTCAGGTCATGGGCAACCTTCAAAAGAGGCTCCCTCCAAAAAGGGAATGCCGCTGAGTTCCCTACAGCAACAATCGCTGAAACAACTGATCAAGTGGGAGTTGTAAGCCGATAAAAAACTCGCCGAACTCGGCAAAACGAGCGCTCACCTCGTCAAAACGCATCTCGTAGACGATCGACTTCACTTCAAAGATATCGTGAGCAAGCAGCGTCACTCCCCATTCCCAATCGTCCAAGCCGGTTGCACCCGTAATAAGCTGGCGGACCCGACCCGAATATTGGCGACCGACCCGGGCGTGTCCTGACATGAGTTGTTTTCGTTCCTCGAAGGAGAGGCGGTACCAATTTTCCTGTTCGCCTCGGCGCTTGTTCATGGGATAGAAGCAGAGCACCGGCCAATCGGCCACGTTCGGGTAAAGGCGGTCTCGCAAATACTTGTCCATGCGAGCGCGAAACTCCTGCATTAGCCCATCGATTTCTTCCGGCGACTTTTCTTTGGCTAGACCGGCCCGATACTCTTCCTCGCTCGTGGTGTATTCGCTGCGCTCAGTCAGCGAATAGAAGCTGTACACCGGGGACAGCACGTCATCGCCAAGCGAGAGGGAAAGTTTCTTTTCGACGGCGTTCGCATAATGCAGATCCGGCGTGAGCAACATGAATCCTAGGTCTGCTTTGGGAGAAACGACACTGAAGGTTAAAAGCTGCGTTTCTTCAGTAGTGCGAATCTGTTGAACTAAGGCAGAAATCGCCGTTTTTGCTTCAATCTGTTCTTCCTTACTCAGTAGGCGCCAAGAAGCGTAGTCGATGCGATAAAACAGATGGAGCACATGCCAACCTTCTTTCGGGCGGAGCGTAGTTGGTGTCATTGCTTTTTGATGTGGCTTAGACCGTCCGATTGATTAACATCGCCGTCAACGTCGTGATCGCCGGACTTCGCCCCATCGTCCGATCCGGGAGCTTTGTCGGGCAAGCCGACAACGCGGTGAACGGTCTATCGCAGGGCGCGTATCGACGAAATGTTTGTCAATCGGTCCACAGGCGCATTCCGCCGCGAACTAGTAATGGACGGGGGGGATCCGACGCTCGGATAAGTGCGACGCCCTGGGATGGGACGGATATTCAACACGTCGGGATGTAACGAACGATAGAACCTGCAACACCGAAAGGGAGCCGCAGCCGAACACGTTTTTTTGAACCAATGGGCGATAGACCACCTCCGAATCTGCAGGTGGCAGGGCTCTAATGCGGCTCCCTTCCGTGGGGGGTGAAGGTCCACGCGGTCGTCGCTACCAATGCGCGATACATTTCCTCTAGGCTGAGGCGTGTGGGCGGCGCCGGACGAACCTGCAGATCTCCCGCCTCGATACGGAAGACACCTAAAATGCGAGATGGTCGAAAAACGTTTGCTCCCCGGCTAAGTAGGGCGAGACTTTCCTGATTGGCACGCCCTTTTGAGTTCTTCTTGCAGTGTTAGATGCAATCGATAGATTGCGACCTTCGGAGACGGGAGGGACTGCCTGAAGGCCCATTCTAGTTTAACCGGAAAGAGAGAGAGAACGCTTGGTTTATGGCTGACGTTGCGAACAAATATCAACAGAATGTGGCAGGGAAATTTTACGTCGATGATCAATGTATAGACTGTGATCTCTGCCGTGAGACTGCGCCTGCGAACTTCACGCGGGACGACGATGGCGGCCATTCGTATGTTTTCAAGCAGCCAGAAAGTCCCGAGGAAGAAGGTCTCTGCAAAGAGGCTATGGAAGGGTGCCCGGTGGAGGCTATCGGGAGCGACGGAGCGTAGGCGAAAAACGTCCTATTTTATGGGACAGGACCGTAAATTCCGTTGAAGAGAACACTGCGTGAACAAGTTCTGGCGGAATGGAGGGGAGTTTCGGAACCGGTGCCCTCACCGGAGCGTACAGTCAGCGTAAAGGAATTAATCGCGCAGCTTGCGCCTAAGCTTGGTCTCCAGAATCGCCTACGCGAAGAAGAGATGTTGGCGGCATGGAATGAAATCGTCGGTGAATTTTTTGCCCAGCACTCACGCCCAGCTCGTTTAGTTAACGGAGTGTTGTATGTGCTAGTGTTGCAACCGACCGTTCTCTACGAGCTCGATCGCCGCTGGAAGGGCATGATCCTGGAAAAGATCCGCGTCCGTTTTGGGTCCAGGTTGGTTCGAGAGATCCGGTTTTCAGTCGGCTAAAGCCAGCATCGCTCCCAAAGGCGCCTGCCCTTGGGAGCGATGCTGGCTTCTCATAGGATCCTCGAAAGGCAAAGAACCTGGAAAAGTAAGTACTCTTCTTGGCGAGGATTACTTGCTTTTCCAGGTTCTTTGCCTTTCAAGGATCCTTAGTGATCCGAAATATCATTCTCGATTGGTCTGGAACTGTCGTTGATGACCTTGGCGCGGTTGTCCAAGCGACTAACGACGTTTTCCGCGAGTTTGGTCGAGCGGAGATTTCCAGAGAGGCCTTTCGGTCGGAATTCGCTCTACCATTATCTCGCTTTTATGAACGATTCCTCCCGGGTGTTCGGATGGCCCGAATTGAGGAGGTCTATCACCGGCAATTCCAAGTCCGGAGGGGTGAAGTGGGTCTGCTTCCAGGAGTGAGGGACTTCTTGGAATTTTGTCGGGGCTCGAATCGCGCTCTCTACGGCATTAGCACGATGTACGGGCACCACTTTAACGAGCAAGCCCGCCGGCTCGATGTTCAAGAGTATTTTCTCAGGGTCTACGTCGAGGTCATTGATAAGGCGACCGAGATAAAGCGGGTGTTAGCCGAGAACCGCCTGGTACCCCAAGAAACCGCCTTTGTTGGCGATATGGCGCACGATATTGACGCCGCCAAGCAGTGCGGCGTCTTCCCGATTGGGATTATGACCGGGTTCGATACGGTGGATAAACTGGCCTCCGCGGGAGCCGCTTTAGTGGTCCGAGACTTTGGGGAGCTTCAGCGGCTCTTGGGAACCCCTCGGCACGAGCAGGACGAAGTATACGAAGTCGCGGATCAAAAGGTGTCTGGGCGCATTGGCGTTTCCGAAGAGGAGCGGTCGAAACCGCAGACAATGGCCATAACTGTTCGGTTCCGCACCTTTGGCCGGTTCCAAGACCTCAATGACGATCTCGCGAAAACGGTTGATTACGCAGCGGTGGCGTCCGAGATGTCGCGATTCGTCAGTGAGAGCAAATATTCGCTGATCGAGACCTTGGTTTCGCAGCTCGCAGATCACCTGATCAGGAAGTACCCACTGGCCTATCTCGAGGTCGAATTAAAGAAGTTCGTGCTACCGGATACAAATCACGTCAGCGTTCGGGCCGTCCGAAGGGCGTGAGGGGAGAGGGGGAAAAGTGATTGGTGAGAGGTGGTTCCGTTGTGGGCCATCATCCGGAGAGGAGCCGCATTCCGCCGCTACCGCGTTTTCTGAAGCAATTTTAGCGCATCCGAGAAGTCTTCGTTCTGAAAAGGGGACAAACAGAGCGGGACGTTCAGAAGCTCTTCCAGAATGCTCGGATTCGTTTGCGCCGCGAGGGTGGGTTCCGGGTCGACCTCGTTCAAGATCAAAAGAGCCAGGCGAAGACCGGCGTTCGCGATCGATTCTGCGTTGAGCAGAACGTGGTTGATTACTCCCAACCGGTTTGGAGCCACCAGAATAACCTCAAGATTTAGATCAACCGAGAGGTCTCGGAAATTGTAATCGCGGAGGATCGGCACAAGCAATCCGCCTGCCCCCTCGACTAACACTAGATCGAACTTTGCCGCGAGTTCATGATACGCTTTTTGGACGGCGGTTATATCGATCGGGCGATTTTCGAGCATCGCGGCGACGTATGGCGCCAACGGCTGCCGGAGCCAGACAGGGTTCAATAGGTGGTGAGGGACTTCATTGCCGCCGGCGGCAGCGATCAGTTCGACATCGGAGGTGTCCCCTGAGCAAAACGGCTTCATTCCGGTGCACTTAACGCCGGCGGCGCGCGCAGCCCGAATCAGTCCGCAACCGCAGAAGGTTTTGCCAATGCCAGTGTCGGTGCCGCTGATGAGGAAGTTCATTTCAAAAGTAATCAGTAATCAGTAATCAGGAGTTCAGGAGTTCAGGAGTTCAGGAGTTCAGGAGTTCAGGAGTTCAGGAGTTCAGGGCAAGATCAATTGGAAGGCAGAATGCAACTCCGAACGGACTGATTACTGATTACTGAGATACTGATTACTGGGCACCCCCGGTTACGCCAGCGCAGCCTCGAGTTCGGCTTGGATATCATCAGCGAGAGTTCTCAGCCTGTCCGCGTCTGGTCCCTCAAGCAGCAATCGGGCTTTGGGCTCGGTTCCGGAATAGCGCAGAACAACCCGACCTTTCCCAGCCAGCACGGCTTCTGCTTCCTTGAGCCGGGTCTGCAGTGAAGGGAATTGTTCAAAAGGGAGCTTTTTGTGGACGGGGATGTTACGGAGTTCTTGCGGAAACTTCGTGAGTATCTCCCTGAGCTTACTCAAGGGCTGGTTGGTCTCTGCCGCGATGGCAAGGACCTGGAGCGCACTGATTAGACCATCGCCAGTGGTCGTAAAATCCCGGAATATAATGTGGCCGCTCTGTTCGCCACCTAAGTTCAGGTCGTGTTGTCGCATCATCTCTACGACGTGGCGATCTCCCACGTTGCTTCGTAGCAGTGTAGCTCCCATCTCATTCAGCAGAGCGTCCAGTCCGAAATTGCTCATAACGGTCGCCACGACCGTCTTAGAGCGAAGGTTTCCCCTAGAGACTAGAGATTTGGCCGCGATTGCGAGAATATCGTCTCCATCGAGGGTGGCTCCGGTTTCGTCGGCAAGCAGAATCCGATCGGCATCACCGTCGTGAGCGAGTCCGACATTTGCCCCAGACTTTAGAACCAGGTCCCGCAGAACTTCGGGATGGGTACTGCCGCAGGCTTCGTTGATATTGGTTCCGTTGGGTTCGGCGGAATGAACCTCAATGGTAATGCCCAGGTGCTCGAGGGCAAGCGGCGTAGTTTGATAGGCTGCCCCGTTGGCTGCATCCAAGACGATCTTACTCCCTTTGAAAGACGAGTCCTTTGGAACCGTCGACAAAACGAAGTCCACGTATTGCTCCACCGCTTCTTTAAGGGGGCGGATACGGCCGACCGACTCCAAGCTCGATGATTGTGAGCTTAGGAAGCGCTGCTCAATGGCTCCTTCTAAAGCGTCATCAAGCTTGTACCCATCAGGTCCAAAGAACTTGATTCCGTTATCCTGGAAGGGGTTATGTGAAGCGGATAAAACGACGCCGAAAGCCGCTTGGTGATAGGCGGTAAGATAAGCAATTGCCGGTGTGGGAATTGTTCCTGCCAGGAGGACATCAAGCCCGGCCGAGGCGAGTCCCGACGCAAGAGCCGCCTCCAAGAAATCCCCTGACACGCGGGTATCTCTGCCCAGGATTACCTTTTGTCCGGACCGATTTTGCCCCAGCGATAGGACCGTCGCGGCGGCCTGGGCGAGCCGGATGACCGAGGGAGCGGTTAATGGTTCATGGTTAGCGATCCCTCGAATGCCGTCGGTACCGAATAATTGTGTCACTGAGGAATAGGGAATAACAAATAGGGCGAGGAGTTCAAGGAGGTTGGTAGGGCGAGGCTCCCGAACGGCCATTAACCATAGGTGCAAGAACGGCGCTACCGGGCCGAATCTAGCGACTTTAGGCCAATCCACCCGCCGAGCCGTGGGCAGCGCGGAGAACGGCTCGGCGCGCTAAAAACCTTAACCGCACCGTTCGACAGTAGAATATCCGTCTCGTTGCTGATAGGCTCCGGACGTTCGGGAGCCTCGCCCTACCCAGTTTGCTACTTATTCAGCCTCTCATGCCGGTCTTCCTGCCGCCACATGTCCGGCATAGTGGTGATGTTCTTCTTGATCACATACCAGACTGCGCAGGCGACAATCAGCGACATCAATTTTGCGCGCCAATTCTCGACGAAAAAACGCTTAACCGTAATTTTCATGGCCATGAGTTAGGCAGTCTCGGACTGGACTTCGCCGTTGGCTTGATCGCCTTTGAGAAGGAGTTCGGAGAGCCTCTTTTCGAATTGGTCCGGTTTAAAACCACGCTCGATTTTTCCTCGATGACAAATGGAAAGGTGGCCTGTCTCCTCGGACACCACAATGGCAATCGCGTCAGACTCCTCCGTGATACCCAGTCCTGCCCGGTGTCTTAGGCCGAGAGCCCGGTCAAGATCCTCCCGTTGGCTTACCGGGAAAATGCAGGCAGCCGCAAGCAAACGGTCATCCCGGATGATGACACCTCCATCGTGCAGTGGAGTTTTAGGGAAAAAGATCGTGAGTAGTAACTCCTGAGAAATTTCGCAATCCAGGTTCACCCCGCTCTCGGCAAAGTTTCGAATGGCGGTGTCTCGCTCAATTGCAATCAATGCGCCGACCTGCTTGCTCGCCAACTCAAAAACTGAATCCGACAAAACATCGATCGTTTCTTTCTTTTGAGTGGATGAGGAAAAGAGCCGGCTACTGCCGAGTTCGGCCAGCGCCCGCCGCAGTTCGGGTTGAAAGATGACGACCAAGGCGAAGGCCACAAACGCGGTCAAACTCCGGAGCAGCCAACTAAGTACCGTCAAATTAAGAAGTTGTGAGATGAGGGTTAGAAAAATGAAGAGGACGGCCAAGCCGGTGAACACCTTCGCCCCGCGAGTCCCGCGAAAATAGAGGTAACCGTAGTAGATGGCGATAGCGAGGAGTAGGATTTCGATCGCCGCGTTCCAGTTTCCACCTACGAATTGAAAAACCGAATCTAACATCGCTCGAGGATTGCCTCTGTCATTCGCAAAGCATGTAGGTTCGGCTTTACATCATGGACACGCAAGAGGTGAGCACCTTTTTCGCGTAGGAGGCAAGTTAAAGCCACGGTTGGCCAGATCCTTTTGGCAGCCGGGAGAGCGGGGTCTCCAGCCAATTGCGCTAAACCGGATTTTCTCGATACGCCGATGAGCAGAGGTTGAGCTAACGCCCTGAAAGCGTCGAGGTTACTCATCAATTTGATGTTGTCCACCAACCGCTTACCGAAACCAAATCCGGGGTCAATGGCGATCCTTTCGCGGTCCACTCCCCGGTCGACGAGCCAATTGCACCGGTTTCGCAGAAACTCCATTACTTCGGACACTACATCCTGATAAGCGGGGGCAACTTGCATCGTCTTAGGCGTGCCTTGCATATGCATCAGGACAACCCCGACTCCGCTTTCCAGGACTACGTCGATCATATTCGGGTCACCGCGCAGGGCCGTGATATCGTTGATGATATCTGCACCCGCCCGAATTGCGTTCTCCGCTGTCGTGGCCTTGTACGTGTCCACGGAGATGAGCACGGAAGGAAATTCCGAGCGAATTTTTTCTATTACTGGGATGATTCGGCGAAGTTCTTCCTTCAAAGAAACAGGGTCGGCGCCTGGTCTAGTCGACTCACCGCCGACATCGATGATCTCGGCGCCTTCAACAATCAACTCACGGGCGTGAGATACCGCGGCGTCCAAGCTAAAGAACTGTCCGCCGTCAGAAAAAGAGTCCGGAGTAACGTTCAAGATCCCCATGATTTTGGCCGAACGGCTGAGATCGAGTATTCGGCTGCGAGTTTTCCAAATCATGAGGTGAGGTGTCGGTGGATATTGCGACCGGAGCCTAGCATTCTTTTGATGGAAGCAAGCTCCGTAGGAGCAAAAATATCTATAGTGATGAAATAGAAATGGTGCGCAGCTCCGTAGGAGCGACATAACATCTACCTCCGCAGTGACGGCGGTTTCTCTCTAGTCTGCACCTGTCCTTCCTGCCATAATTTTCTAATATGCCGCTCCTACGGAGCTAACGCTCTTTTGGGCGCCAATAGCTATAAAGACTTTACTCCTACGGAGGAGCAGTTCCCCCGGGAAACAAAAAGGCCGGCGTCTCCGCCGGCCCTTTTTCGAATTTATTAGTTTGCCGCTAAGAGGCAGTCGCTGGTTCACCCTGTTCCGGTTGGACCGCTTGGAAGACCAGTTTGTCGATTTCGGCATGTACTTCGACGGTCTCGCCAGGTTTGATGTTGCCTCGTAACAGTTCCTCAGCGAGCGGATCCTCCAAGAATCGCTCCACCGCGCGACGCATCGGCCGTGCGCCGTAGATGGGATCGTACCCTTTCTCGATGAGAAGCTCGACCGCGGTCGGATCCAGGTGAATGTGAATCGCCTTGTTCCGCACCCGTTGGACAACTTTCGCAACCTCGAGGTCGACAATTCGAACCAGATTTTCGCGCTCCAACGTGTGGAACACGATGATGTCATCCAACCGATTCAGGAACTCGGGTTTAAAGACCTTCTTTGATTCTTCCAGGATAACTTGCTTCATCGTATCGTAGGACTCGTGCCCGGTCTGAGCGCCGAAGCCGAGCGACGTTTGCCGCTTAATCAGCTCCGCTCCTACGTTCGAAGTCATAATGATGATCGTGTTCCTGAAGTCGATCTTGCGACCTAGGCTGTCCGTTATCTTTCCCTCTTCCAGGATCTGCAGAAGCAGATGCATCACATCCGGATGGGCTTTTTCGATTTCATCAAATAAGACCACCGAATAAGGGCGCCGCCGTACGGCTTCCGAAAGCTGGCCACCTTCCTCATAACCAACGTAGCCGGGAGGTGAACCGATCAGCCGCGAGGCGGTGAACTTCTCCATGTACTCGGACATGTCGATTTGGATCAACGCATCACCGTCGCCGAACATGAACTCCGCCAGGCTCCGTGCGAGGAACGTCTTTCCGACCCCGGTTGGTCCGAGGAAGATAAAGGAACCGATCGGGCGACGTGGATCCTTCAAATCCGCCCGGGAACGCCGAAGCGCCTTGCTGATGGTAGTCACAGCCTCGTCTTGCCCAACCACTTGTGACTTCAGTTCGTCCTCCATGCGGAGAAGCTTCTGAGTTTCCTGCTCTTCCATGCGATGCAACGGAACACCGGTCCACTTCGACACGATGTGCATAATGTCATCACCGGTCACCAGGACGGATTGCTCTTCTCGCTGTTCGCGCCAATCAGCCAAAATCTTCTCTAGCTTATCTTTCGCCTGCTTCTCCGAGTCCCTCAGAGCGGCAGCTTTTTCGAAGTCTTGAGCTTTAATCGCTGCCTCTTTATCTGCTCGGATGGCATCGATCTCTTTCTCGATCTCTTTGACATCCGGCGGCCGGGTCATGGCGTTGATCCGTGCACGGGCACCGGCTTCGTCCATTACGTCAATTGCCTTATCCGGCAAAAACCGGCCGGTAAGGTAGCGATCTGAGAGTTTGACCGCAGCGTCTAACGCTTCGTCCGTCAGTTTGGCCTTATGATGGGCCTCGTATTTAGGACGCAGTCCTCTCAATATCTGGACGGCTTCATCAACCGATGGAGCTTCTACCTTGACCGTTTGAAAGCGGCGCTCGAGAGCGGCATCCTTTTCGATATACTTCCGGTACTCGTTGAGGGTCGTGGCGCCCACGCATTGAAGTTCCCCGCGGCTCAACGCCGGTTTGATAATGTTGGACGCATCCATGGCGCCCTCAGCCGAACCAGCTCCGACGATGGTGTGCAGCTCGTCGATGAAGAGAATCACGTTCTTAGAACGCCGGATCTCGTCCATCACTGCTTTGATGCGCTCCTCAAATTGACCACGGTATTTGGTTCCGGCCACCATCAGAGCCAGGTCGAGTGTAATCACTCGTTTGTCTCTTAAGAGTTCCGGCACGTTGCCAGCCGCGATTTCTTGAGCAAGTCCCTCAACGATAGCCGTTTTTCCCACTCCTGCCTCACCCAGGAGGACCGGATTGTTCTTGGTCCGCCGGCAGAGGATTTGGATCACCCGCTCAATCTCGTTCTTTCGACCGATTACCGGGTCGAGTTCAGCCTTTTTCGCCAGCTCGGTCAGATCCCTTCCAAACGCCCGGAGAGCTGGCGTCTTAACATCTTTCTTATTCCCTTCCTGCGGGGGCTCCGCCTCGCTTTCCGGTGGTGTAAAGTTTGGGTCCAATTCTTTTAGAATTTCGTTTCGAGTTCGTTCAATATCAACTTCAAGGCTCTTTAAAACCCGTGCCGCTACGCCTTCACCTTCTCGAAGTAATCCGAGCAAGATGTGTTCCGTCCCGACATAAGAATGATTGAGGGCCTTTGCTTCCTTGCCGGCGAGAGCGAGCACTTTTTTGACGCGTGGCGTGTATGGAATATTACCCACCATCTTCGTCTCAGGGTGAGATCCTACGTGCTTCTCGACCTCCATACGGACCGTCTCCAAATCCAATCCCATTTTTTGGAGGACGTTGACAGCGACGCCTTGGCCGAGCTTGATCAGCCCGAGCAAGAGATGCTCAGTACCGACGTAGTTGTGGTTAAACCGATCGGCTTCCTTGCGCGCAAGTGCCAACACTTGTTGCGCACGTGGAGTAAAATTATTCATCATTGCAATTCTGCGCGCCAGGACAGGCTAAGTTATTGCCTATTGTCCCGGCGATTTAGTATTAGGCGGTCTAGGGAAGTTTTTCAACCTCTCGCGGACGATATCAGCTCGCAAGTGGTCACGCTCCTCAGCCGCTAATTTCTGCTGTGAAAGGTTCTGCAGATGGGCTGGTTGCGTGTCCATCAAGAGCTGGTTAATGATCGCCCGTCCTTCCTCGGGGAAGAACCCGAGATCGATTCCCAGCCGTAAAATCGAGATAAGGTTCAGCGCTTCTTTCGAAGAAATCGAATAAGCGTGTGTCAATATCCCGTAAGCCCGGCCGATTTGATCCATTAACGTCGTACGCTTTGTAGCCAATAGGTTTTCTCGCGCTTGCGTTTCCCTCTGGATCAAAGTCTCAATGACTTTCTGCAACCGTCCGATGATCTGGTCTTCCTTCTCTCCGAGGGTCGTTTGGTTTGATACCTGGAAGAGATTTCCCATTGCCTCAGTGCCTTCGCCATACAGTCCGCGAACTGCCAGACCGATCTTGTTCACTGAGTTGACTACTTGATTGATCTGCTCACCAAGCACCAATCCGGGAAGATGTACCATGGCCGACGCCCGCATTCCTGTGCCGACATTGGTCGGGCAGGCGGTCAGATAGCCGAGCTCCTCATCAAACGCGAAATCGAGCTGCGCCTCGAGCGCGGTATCGATTTCGTCGATCATTTGGAAGGTTTTGTCCAAGTCCAGCCCGCAGGTGATTGCCTGCATGCGGAGATGGTCTTCCTCGTTGATCATAATAGAGATTGTCTGCGGTGGATTAATCACCACAGCACTCCCCATGCCTTTTGCGGCATGCTCCCGGCTGATCAGATGGCGTTCAACCAAAACTTGCTTTTCCGTTGCGGTCAGCTCGTTCAGTTGCTCGGAAAATCCGTCTTTTATCGCCGGCAGCAGGTCGACTTCCGGTTTGATCTCTTCCAGAATTCGCACCCGCTCGGATTTCTTTGCCCAACCAGGGAAGGGAAGTTTCGCCAAATTCCGTGCGAGTCTAACCCGGCTGCTGATCACGATAGGATGCCGGCTTCCGCCGGAGAGCCAATCGCCAGCTCTGGTCAGGATCGGATCAATCTTCATATCGACTGCGGTGTTCCTCCTTCCAGCTGTCGAATCTCATCCCGTAGATTCGCAGCCGTCTCATAGTCTTCCTTCGAGACCGCGTCTTCCAAATGTTTGCGCAGCTCGTTCAATCTATCGGTTCGCGCAAGGTCGCGGAACAGCCTTGCTGGAATTTTACCTGTATGCTGCGTGCCTTTATGCATTGCCTTGATCAACGACCCAAGGGCGTCTGAGAAGGTATTATAGCAGGAACTGCAACCCAAACGCCCGGTCTTTTTAAAATCGGCTTGGGTGAAACCGCACACCGGGCAATGCTCGGTCTGGGCAACCTGCTCCACCTGCTGGTTTTCACCCAGCCCGAGTAGGAGGTCCGCCAGGGCAAAGCCCGTGGGGTCGGCAACGCCTTTCTCTTTCGAGCACGACTCGCACAGATTAATCTTCTTCATATTCCCATCCACGATCTGGGTAAGATAAACTGTCGCCGTGTGAGTTTTGCAGACGTCGCAGATCATGCCTTTACTTTCTTATGATAACGCGCGTTTCCGAGCAATTTCTGTACACACAACACTATTGATAGATCGGAGTGCCAGTCGAGCGTGTCAACCCGCGGAACTCTTCGACGAGCTTGAGCGTGATCGGTCCCGGGCGACCGTCGCCGATTGGCCGACGATCCAGTTGAACGGCCGCAATTACTTCTGCTGCGGTGCCGGTAAGAAAACATTCGTCTGCCACTAATATATCGTAGCGTGTCAAGTCCTCTTCCTTAATCGGGATGTCGTTCTGTTTGGCTAACTCAAAAACGACCGCCCGAGTAATTCCACCCAGAATTCCAGCATTAATCGGTGGGGTCGAGATCACGCCTTTTTTGACCACGAACAGATTGTCCCCCGTGCATTCCCCGACATAGCCTTGTTCGTTCAGCATAACTCCCTCAGCGGCGCCGGCCTGTTGCGCCTCGATCTTGGCCAGGATGTTGTTCAAATAGTTCAGGGACTTGATCCGCGGGCTCAGTGCGGCGGGCGGGATCCGTCTGACCGAGCAGGTCGCCATGGTCAGCCCTTTTTCATAAAGCGAGTCTGGGTAAAGGGCGATGGTGGCCGCAATGATGATGACGCTCGGCCGGCGACAGCTGTCCGGGCTTAGTCCGAGCGAGCCAATCCCTCGGGTTACCAGCAACCGGATGTAACCATCGTGGAGGTCGTTTTGACGGATGGTCTCGAGCGTCGCCTCGATCAACGCGGTCCGAGACATCGGGATGTCCAGCGCGATGGCTTTGGCGGAATCCCAAAGCCGGTCAATGTGCTCCTCCAAGCGGAATACTCTGTCCTGGTAGAACCGAATCCCTTCAAAGACACCATCTCCATAAAGGACGCCATGATCGAAAACGGAGATCTTGGCCTCGGATTGTTCGTAAAATGTGCCGTCGATATAGATTTTCAGGTTCATATGGCTGGGGAGGTGAGGGGTGAAAAGTGAGAAGTGAGAGGTGATTGGTGAGAGCGGATGACCTTCGTTCTCGTATTCGTCGTCGTTCTCGTCCTCGAATCCTTGGGCGTGGGGAGTACTGGAGTATTGAATTTGCGGCCAACGGCGTTCATGGCGTTAATCCACGAGATGGCCATCGCGGATGTGTACGACACGATCACCGCGCGCAGCCAAGTCCTGGTCATGGGTTACTACCACCAAAGTTTTTTGTTTCTCACGGACCAATCCTCCCAAAAGCTCCATGATGGCTTCTCCGTTTGTAGTATCGAGGTTGCCGGTTGGTTCATCGGCAAACACAATGGCCGGATCGTTAACCAGGGCTCGGGCGATGGCGACCCTCTGCTGTTCACCACCAGAAAGCTCGTTGGGCAAATGATGCATCCGATCCGCTAGCCCCACTGTCTCCAACAAGGACTGAGCAATCCCAGGATCGGGGCGGTGCCGAATCAGGGATGGCACCAGTGCGTTTTCTAAGGCGGTCAACTCCGGCAAAAGAAAGTAACCTTGAAAAACAAACCCCATCCGCTGGTTGCGAATCTTGGCGTCTTTTCCGGCACCACCGCTGTAGAGTTTATGCTCTTCAAATGTAACCTCGCCCGATTCCGGGCGTTCCAATCCTGCCAGGGTGTATAGCAGTGTCGTCTTACCGGCTCCGGACGCCCCGCATAGAAACACCGACTCCCCCTTGTTGATATCAAGGTTGATCCCTCGTAGCACGTCGACCTTCCGGCTACCGATCTTGAACGATCGATAAATATTCCGGGCGCTAAGTTGAGCGGATGTGTTCACTAGTTGACGAGGTCGACCGTTGAGAGTTGCCGCATACCTTCAAATAGCACAATCGCGACGGCGGTGGCGAGATTCAAACTGCGAGCTTCGGGGATCATCGGGATCCGAAAAGCGCTTTCGGCGTGCCGAGCCAACAAGCTGGCCGGCAGGCCCTTCGTCTCGCGGCCGAAAATCAGATAATCTTTGGGCGAGAATCGGATGTCCCAGTAAGGTTTCTCTACCTTTGTAGAAAAAAAGAATCGGCGCGCGGATGGTTCGGTCTTGAGCTCGAACTCTTCGAGATTCTCCCAAAGCTTAACGTTAACCTTCTTCCAGTAATCCATCCCGGCCCGGCGGAGCTGGCGGTCGTCGACGGAGAACCCGAGAGGCTGCACCAAATGCAGGGTGCTACCCGTGGCCAACGCGAGGCGGCCAACGTTTCCCGTGTTTGGCGGGATCTCAGGTTCGACTAGGACTAGGTTAAACATAAAACAAAAAAAGCGCCTCAAGGATCGAGGCGCTTTTTCCGTCGGGAGGGAAACTGTTGCCGTCGTTAATTCGAGCTCACTTGCGCCAGAGCAGGTTCGACATTCACGCGACGACCGTTCTGATCGAAGCGTACAATACCGTCTACGAGGGCGAAGATTGTGTAATCCCGACCAAGCCCAACATTCTTTCCCGGCAAAAACTTTGTACCGCGCTGGCGAATAATGATGTTTCCGGCAACGACTTGCTGGCTACCGAACTTCTTCACGCCGAGGCGTTTGCTAACGCTATCGCGTCCGTTCTTGACGCTGCCTTGACCTTTCTTATGTGCCATACGCTAGAAAATTAGAGGTCGATCGATCCAATTTTAACGCGAGTCAGTTGGCGTCGATGGCCCACCGTCCGATGATACCCTTTTCGACGCCGATACTTGAATGCGATCACCTTTTTATCCTTAAACTGCTCCACTACTTCCCCGGAAACTTTGGCTCCGTCGATCAGAGGAGCACCCAGGGTTACTGTATCACCATCACAATGAAGCACAACTTCAGCGAATGTGATCTTGTCGCCGGTTTGACCGGAAAGTTTTTCGACGGCCACCGTTTCGCCGGGGGCGACCCGATACTGTTTATTCCCTGAACGGATGATTGCGTATGCCATGGCGACGAGCTGGTAAAGACCCGGAAAGTGGCATGGTGGAGTAGGAGACGCAAATAAAATTTGTCGCGATTTCGCCCCGCCGGGCATTGAAGGGGAGCCGCTTTTCAACGTTGCCTGTCACCTGAGCCGATTGCGCAAATAACTGTCGCATTTTTTGAGGCGTTGCCTAGCAGGTGGCTCCCGGAAACGTCTCATCGCGCGGTTTGACCGTGTCGTGATCGGAAACAAAAGGGATTGCGATGGGGCCATGGCAGGGTCGCGAGCCGTCCTCTGGAGGGGAGCCGCTTTTGACCGTCCCCGTAACCTGACTTGATCGCGCAAACACGCGTCGCATGGCATGTCGTTGTCTAGCAGGCGGCTCCCGGAAACGTCTCATCGCGCGGTTTGACCGTGTCGTGATCGGAAACAAGAGGGATTGCGATGGAGCCATGGCAGCGTCCCGAACCGTTCGCGGGAGCCGCCTGCTAGACAACGCCGACCTAGCAACCACGGGGTTCCAGGAATATGTGTGCAAACAGGGTCCGGGCACAAGCGGCTCCCCTCCAGGTCGCGCTCAATAATCCCTTTCCAACAAATGATCAGCCATCCCGAGAAGCACCTCGGCTCTTTTACCAAAGGGGCGCAGCGCTTCTCGCGCTTCTCTGGTTAATTTTTGGGCGATCTTGCGGGATTTCTCTAGCCCGACCACGGCAGGAAAGGTCGCTTTTTCCGCGGCAATATCTTTTCCAGCGCTTTTTCCCAGTTTTTCTGTGGTTTGGGTGACATCAAGGATGTCGTCGATGACTTGAAAAGCCAGTCCCAGCGACCGGCCGAAATCGGAAAGATTGCGGAGCTGAGCCGGCGTGGCGTTGGCGCTCATTGCGCCGAGCCGGATGCAAGACCGCAACAGGGCTGCGGTTTTTGATTCATGGATAAAATTGAGGAGCGACTGCGATATCTTTTTTCCTTCACTTTCCAGATCGACGACTTGACCGGCGACGAGGCGCCGGCTGCCGGCAGCGACCGCTAACTCTTGAACGATTTCCCGAACAGGATACCGCGGCCATCCCTGCGCTAACGTCAGCAGCTCAAACGCGAAAGTGAGGAGCGCATCACCGGCCAGGACAGCGATCCCCTCGCCGAAAACTTTATGCGAGGTGGGAACGCCACGCCGAAAGTCGTCATCGTCCATACAGGGTAGATCATCGTGGATGAGCGAGTAAGTGTGCACACACTCGACGGCGCAGGCCAAAGGCATGGCAGCTTCCACCGAGCCGCCGCAGCATTCGGCGGCTGCCAGGGAGAGGATCGGTCGTAATCGTTTGCCGCCAGCAAATACGCTGTAGCGCATTGCCTTGTGAATGGTTTTGGGCTTTAGGGTAGCCTTTGGCAGCAATCGATCGAGAGCCTCATCGACGAGCTTCTGGCGAGCAGCGAGGTATTCTTTCATCGTATCAGCGCAGATAACGCTGGGCGATAGGCATACGCCAGCCCATACCAAATGCCAAGCTGGTGACCCTCAATCCTGGCGCCGCCTGGCGCCGCTTGTATTCGTTCGAGTCGACGTGACGTTGAATCCAGCGAACAGTCTCTGCCGGGTAACCTTTCGCGACGATATCCTCCGGGCTAAGCAGTTCTTCGACATAAAGCTGTAGAACCGCGTCGAGGACCTCGTACGGTGGCAGCGTGTCTTGATCTGTCTGGTTCAATTTCAGCTCTGCACTTGGGGCTTTGGTAATTGAGTTTGCGGGGATAATCTCGCGTTCCCGGTTAATCCATTTGGCCAGCCGATAGATCATGGTCTTGGGTACATCGCTGATCACCGCTAGTCCGCCGCACATGTCGCCGTAGATCGTGCAGTAACCGACTGAGAGCTCGCTTTTGTTTCCGGTCGTCAGGAGCAAATGACCAAACTTATTCGAAAGAGCCATCAGGGTCAGGCCACGGAGGCGCGACTGCATGTTCTCTTCCGTAGTGTCTTCCCGTTTACCCGCGAAGACTTCCTTGAACTGGCCTTTCAAAATTTCGAAAGGCTCTTTGATCGGCAAGACATGCCGTTGGATCCCCAGGTTAGCGGCCAGCCCTTCCGCATCATCCAGGCTGCCCTGGGATGAATACTGGCTAGGCATGGAAACGGCCGTGACGTTTTCGCGACCCAGAGCCTCCGCTGCGATCACGGCGGTTACCGCGGAGTCAATCCCGCCGCTGAGACCGAGTACCGCTGTCCTAAAGCCGCATTTCAGAAAATAATCGCGAACGCCCAGCACCAACGCCCGATAAACTTCTTCTTCGGGAGATTGGTCGACAAATCGATTTCCGGGCGGATTAGCGTTTCGGACCGCAACCTCTTCGTGAAATGCAGCCAAACTTGCAACCGTTTGCCCGTTCGCATCAATGACGAACGAATTACCGTCGAAAATCAGCTGATCATTTCCGCCGATGGCGTTGCAATAAAAGAAGGGGACTTTGAACTTAGTCGCCAATTCGCTGACCATCTCGATACGGAGCGCGGCCTTACCCACATGGAAGGGTGAAGAGCTAAGATTGACGATCAGATCCGCTCCCTGAGCAACCAAATTTGCTACCGGATCCTGATGGTAGAGCTCTCTTTTCAGGAATCTTTCGGTCCAGATATCCTCGCAGATGGTGATGCCCACACGACGGCCAGCGAGCTCGAAGGGTTCCTGATGGGTAGCCGGTTCGAAATACCGGCCCTCGTCGAAAACGTCGTAGGTTGGCAATCTGGTCTTAAAAACCTTTCGGATGGGCTGTCCTTGCTGAAGAATCGCGCAAGCATTTACGAACGGTTTGCCGGTTGGGCTCGGATTAAAGTCCACATAGCCGACCAGCAACGGAACTGGTCCAACGCGTCGATGCAGGTTGGTAATTCCTTCCCAGGTTTCGGGCACGAAGCGAGATTTAAAAACCAGATCCTGAGGAGGATATCCGGTTAAAGCCAGCTCCGGGGTTAACACTAAGTCAGCGCCAGCCGAGACAGCCTTGATGTATGCCTCAAATATTTTGTCGAAGTTCTGTTTTAGAGCTCCAACGGTCGTATTAATCTGAGCAAAACCGACCTGCATATAGAGAACATATTATGAGGGTTGGTTTAATGCTTGAAGAATTTCGGGGTCGCGCACATCCGCCCACGAGCCTTTGATCTCGATGCCTGTTATCTTGAGACCCGCCTTGGCCGTTGCCCGAATCGCATCCGTCAGTTCGTATTCGCCTCTAGGTGATTTCTCTAGCTTGTCGATGAATGGGAAAATCGACGGTCGAAAAGCATAAAGACCGGCGTTGTACCAGTGGGTCTCTATCCCGTCGGCGTCCTGCTTTTCGCGCAGATCAATCAGCCGAAAATTTTCGTCCAGATAGACGGCGCCACCCTTGGAAACGTCGTGCAAGTACTTGACCGCGATCAACATTTCCTCGTCACCCAGGTCTCTGAGTTTTCGGTATATCTCTGGCTGTACCAAGATATCGCCGTAAATGAGCAGAAAGGGATGGTCGCGGGAGAACGGCTTGGCCAGGCTGACGACTCGGCCGGTGCCGTCCTGAGTCACCTGCTCGACATACTCAACGTGCAATCCGACCTTCTGCCCGTCACCAAAATAATCTTGGATCGCTTCTTTTCGGTAGCCGACGACGATCAAAACGTCTTCGATATCAGCCGAGCGTAATCCATCCAGGATATGATGCAGGATGGGTTTCCCGTGGACCTCGACCATCGGTTTGGGAACCTCGTTCGTGAGTTCCCGCATCCGGGTCCCACGTCCTGCGGCTAGGATGACGGCTTTGGTGATCATGTGCAGAACGCAGTCGAGAAATGAACGGAGTTATTGGAGTTCTGGGGTGTTGGAGTATTGCGCTTTGTCAGAATTGCACCCCGCATCCGCGGGGTTGGGAGTGCTTTCAGGGTACATCGTCAAAAATCGCTTAACCGGCAGCTAAGACCCTGGAGCTTTGATCTTTTGCCCTCTCGGAGCATGCGACATCCATTAACCCCATTACTCCAGCACTCCGATACTCCATCCCTCCGTTTATTCTGCCCCGAGCTTTTGCACGTACGTCTCGATCCGGTTCATCGCCTCTTGGAGCTTTACTAGGCTAGTGGCGAAACAGCAGCGCGCGAAGCCTTCCCCGGATTCCCCAAAGGCGCTTCCCGGTACGACGGCAACCTTCATCTCTTTCAAAAGACCTAAACAGAACTCGAGGCTCGTCCGCTTGGTCGGGCGAATATCCGGAAACACGTAAAAAGCGCCTTTCGGCGAATGGCAGGGCAATCCGATCTCGTTTAACCGGCTAACCACGAGATTTCGCCGGCGCTGATAATCGTTCCGCATTTCTTCCACTTCTCTGGCGCAATTATCCAGAGCTTCAATGGCCGCCTCCTGTGACATGATTGAAGCGCACATAATGGCGTATTGATGAACCTTCATCATCGCCTCAATGATCGGGGCAGGCGCGCAGGCGTAACCAACGCGAAATCCGGTCATAGCGAAGGATTTGGAGCAACCGTTCAGCAGAATCGTTCGCTCGCGCATTCCAGGTAGACTGGCGAGAGAAACATGCTGGACTCCGTCATAGGTTAACTCAGAGTAAATCTCGTCTGCCAACACGATGATGTCATGCTGGCGGCAAACTGCGGCGATCGAACGGAGTTCCTCAAATGATAAAACGCCGCCGGTCGGATTTGTCGGGAAGCTAAGCAACAAAGCCTTAGTGCGGGGAGTGATCTTCGACTCAAGATCGGTCGCTGACAGGCTGAAGCCATTCTCGGCACGAGTAGAGACGGAAACCGGTTTGCCCCCGGCCAAGACAATGCTCGGGTTGTACGACACGTAACTTGGCTCGTGATAGATGATCTCGTCACCTGGATTCACGATTGCTCGCAGAGCTAGATCGAGTGCTTCGGAGACACCAACGGTTACCAGCACTTCACGCTTCGCATCGTAATCGACGTGGTACCGCCGCGAAAGATACGAAGCGATGGACTCTCGGAGCCGAGGCAAACCGAGATTCGACGTGTAGCCGGTTTTTCCCTTCTCCATCGCAAAGATTGCCGCCTCGCGAATTCGCCAAGGAGTAACGTAGTCCGGTTCGCCGATTCCGAGCGAAATGACATCGGTCATCGATTGGACCACCTCGAAAAAGTCCCTGATACCGGACTTTGGGATGGCCGAAACTTGATCCGCGATGAATCTGGAAAAATCCTGAGGAGGATTCATGGCGTAACCGGCAATCGCTCAACGGGAGGCGGTTCACTGAGCAGTACTCCGTTTTGTTTGTAAGTCTTCAATCGGAAACGAGTGGCTGTGGCAATCACGCCTTCTACGGTGCTTAGCTTCTCCGAAACGAAATGGGCGATCTGCCTCAGGTTTCCTCCTTCCACGATAACCGCTAGATCGTAGCCACCACTCATTAGCCAGCAACTTTTTACTTCGTCAAATCGGGCAATACGTTGGGCCAGGCGATCGAACCCGCCACCTCGTTCCGGTGTGATCCGCACTTCGATATAAGCGGTGACGGCATCGACATCGAGCTTCTCTGGGTCGACGACCGCTTGATAAGCCAGGATAACGCCGTTCTTCTCGTAGTCGGCGATCTTCTGCTGAATTTCGGGAATTGGCAGTCCGAGGAGTTTACTTAGTTCGCTGAGAGACAGTTTTGAGTTCTGCTGCAGAAGTTCGAGCAAATGGTCCATTGATGAGTGGCAGGTCGACGGGAGGTTAAGGCGCTAAGGGGTGTTGGCTCAAAAGTAATCAGTAACCAGGAAGCAGTAATCAGTAGTTTCGACCGCTGCCCAAAGCCCTCGGACGAAGCTTCTCGGCCGTTTGCTGATGATAGAATGGACTGATTACTGACACACTGCTTACCGCTTACTGCTTACTGCTTACTGGTTACTGGTCACGGCCCTATTGGTCCCCAAAACTAATATCCACGGACCGCGCCATTTCTACCAGCTGGTTGTTTGGATCGACCACGCGCAGCTGGTGGACTGCGTCTGCGATAGGTACATCAGCAATCTCGTAATGTTGGTAGCTCACCATCCGGCCGAATTTTTCTTCCTGGATCAGATTCACTGCTTTCACGCCGAAACGCGTTGCCAGGATCCGATCGAGTGGACCTGGGGTCCCGCCGCGCTGCAAATGCCCCAGAATGCAGTAGCGAGTCTCTTTCCCGGTACGTTCCGCTATTTGCTGGGCTACGATCTCGCCGACTCCTCCAAAATGATGTTCAGCGCCCTGTTTCGCCTGGTAGTGCTGGATGCCGTCTTTGGGGCGAGCGCCTTCCGCCACGACGATCATGGTGCTTTGGTAGCCGTCTGCGTCGCGCCTACGGACGACGTCCGCAACTTTTTCCCAGTCGAACGGGATCTCCGGTAGCAAAACAATATCGGCGCCTCCGCTGATTCCGCCGTGAAGAGCAATCCAACCGGCATGCCGCCCCATTACCTCGAGCACCATCGCCCGCTTATGACTGGCCGCAGTCGAGTGCAGACGATCGAGTGCATCCGTTACGCAGCTAACCGCTGAGTAAAAACCGAACGTCATCGCCGTCGCTTCCAAGTCGTTGTCGATCGTTTTCGGTACGCCGATCACGGAAAAGCCTTGTTCGTAAAGCTGGAGGGCGGTCGTCAAAGAACCGTCCCCACCCACCACAATCAGGCCCTCTATGCCAAGCTCTGCGAGGGTCGCCCGAGCGCTCTCGATTACCTCTTTTGGCACCGTCGTTTTTTCGCCGCTGCCGACTTTGGCAACAAAATGTCCTTTGTTCGTGGTACCGAGGATCGTGCCGCCCAGTTGCATGATTCCGGCGGTCGTGGCCCGGTCGAGGATTGAATACTGGCAGGGAGGAAGCAACCCTTCGAACCCATCTCGAAAACCGATAACTTGCCAGTTCAGTTTTTCCGCTGCCTTGGTAACGCCGCGGAGCACGGCATTTAAGCCGGGACAGTCTCCACCGCTTGTCAGTATGCCGATTCTCCTCTGGTACATAAGCAATCAGTGCTTCGAAGTCTGTGTGGGTCTGCCGGCCGCGGCCCACTGGTCGTATAAACCCCAGGCTCTCCCTAAAAGTTGCTGCGCTACGGAAAACCGGTCGGCTGCTCCCAATATCACGATATCAACCCGCCGGGGAGTAACATAAGTCGTCTCGCCTTCTTTGCGAATCTCCGGGTCTCTTTGGGAAGACAGGGCGATACACTGCCCGGCCCTAGCCGTGGTACCGGTCTTAACGCCGTCGATTCCGTTGCTGCCCACTAATTCATTCGTGTTTCGCAGCAAATATCCTAGGTTCTGGCCGCCGCGACTGAAATTGACCTTCCGTTCCTTTTGAGAGACGTAAAAACGAAAACCGGCGTCGTTCATCGCGTAAGCGACGAGCTTCACCACGTCGGCGGCCGTCGAGTAAGGCTGCGGCCCTTTCTCGGGTTCTATGCCGTCGGGATTCACGAAGAGCGTCTTTTCCATACCCAATTGACGGGCTAACGCATTCATTTGGGTAACGAAGGCTTCGGTGGCCCCGAGTTCGCTTAAGGATCCTGCTGCGCGCGCCCGCAGCGAAGCACCGACGGTATAGGCCAAGGCATAAGCGGCTGTCCCGTCGGACTCCATCATCGCGGAGTAAATGAGATCGCGATAGCTCATCTGATCGTCGGGCTGAAGCCCGATCGGATTAGTGCCATATGGGCGAATTGCCTGGGGCGGAACGGAAATCAGTTGGCTTAGATCGGTCCCGGTGCTCGCTGCCCAATCCAAAACTACTTTGGCGGTCGCGATCTTGGTGAGGCTAGCGATCTGGCGTTTCTGATCGCCTTTATATGATTCAAGAATGTAACCGCTGGTATGATCCGCGAGAACGTAGGCGGCCGCCAACTGCGCCTTCACCCCAATGGGCAATAAGGCTGCAACCAACAGAATAGAAGTCCGAACGAGTGCTACCATGGTGGAAATCGCGCTCAGTTTATGGAGGAGTTCGAGGAGTTCAAGGGCGCATGGTAGGGCGAGGCTTCAGAAAGACCGAAAAAGGGTCGCAAGGCAAAATGACGGTTCGGTCTATCGCGAGCATCATCGCAGAGCGGCCGAGCCTTGGGTTGCGCATCCCCCGACTCCGACTTCGCCAGTTTTCCAGCTTTGACAGTTTGATGATCGAACACGGCTACGTCGGACACATCGGCAGCTTTTGGGTGTTTCGTGCTATATAGCGTCGAAACGCGATCTCGCGTTGCGGCCACCGTTAGCTCTTTCGGGAGCCTCGCCCTACCACCTCCACTTGGACTCCTTCGAGTAGTCATTTTGGCGCGAAGGTTGCTAAGTCGGGGCTGCCAGTTTTGGAGCATTGCTTGGGTTCCATGGGTTGGTTTTGAAATGGGCGTGTTCCAGAGCCCCGATTTGCGAATCGCAGAGGCCAAGGATTTGATCGACCTTTAGGCCGAGGTACTCCGAAGGGAACAGCTTCAGGTTTTTTTTGGCCAGTTTGAAGAGTCGCCAGGCCGGATGTAGCCGGCGACCGTCGGTGGGATGCAAAGGTCGGTGAAACTGTTTCTGTAAGTGCACGAATGCTCCCGCTAGTTGAATGAGCCCTTTGTAAAAAGCGGCTTCTGGCCCCTCAGTTTGGAGCCAGATGTGTTCCAATAAATCGTGCGCTTGGTAGTATTCCTGCCGATTAAAAAGCAAGAAATAGCCTCGGAAATAAACATCATCTTCATCCCCGATGGCGAGTTCGCGGGCCAAGGCTTCAATCCGATCTCCTTTCTTCATGCGTGACCTCTGATCCTAACCCAGCAGAACCACAGCTGAAAGCGTATCGTCAACCCTTCTGCTGGCGCCGGAGTGAGCGGACAGCAGCGCGGGTTCGCCGGCTTAATGTCCCTTTGAATAGGAACTTCACGGTTTATTTAAAGAGAGTTTGATCGGAAATTTCAAGAGTGCGGAATTTTTCTTGGTATCCTGACTAAGCAAACAGACAATGCGACAGATGCCTCTAGCCTGCAAAATGCAAAAATCAGCTGGTAGATTCAGAGGCCCGACAGCTGCTGTATGAGCAATGCAGGCTGAAGGACTTATGCCATTGGACCTAGCCCTAGTCGCAGTTGCCGGTCTCATAATACTGGCGGTTTTGTCGGCTTTTATCTCGGGAATCGAGACGGCGCTTTTCTCGATCCGGGAATGGCGATTGCATCGTTGGCGGAAGGAGGATCCGAAACGAGTCGAGCAATTCGAGCGCCTGATGAAGAACCCCAGAGAGGTGCTTAGCGTAATCCTGCTGGTAGACACCATAGTAAATATTTTACTGATCGTTCTCACCGTTGCGATCGTCACGTCGATTACGATTCCAGTCCCTTACTGGGTCAAGACGTTGTTCCTGTTTACGCTGATCGTCGTCGCCTGCGACCTAGTGCCGAAGATGTTGGCGTTGCGTGACCCATTTCGATTCGCGCGGCAAGCGATCATGCTCTTGCGATTTTTGCTGCCGGTCTTCGGCCCCCTGTCTCGACTTACCCAACGAGCATCTGAAGTCATTGCCAGTTTTTTCCTGCCGACGAAGCTTGAAAGAGCCGAGCAATTCAATGATGAGGAACTCATTGCCCTCGTAGAATTGAGTGCCGAACAGGGCCAGCTTCGGGCGGACGAGCAAGAGATGATCGAGGCGATCATCAAACTGGGAAACAAGTCCGTCAAAGATTGTATGACGCCTCGGGTTGATGCTTTTTTTATCAGCGATTCAATGACGAATGAAGAGGTCATCCAGCAACTCCGAATCAAACGCCGTGATCGGGTGCCGGTTTTTGGCGATAGCCCTGACGAAATTTTAGGCATCTTGGATGTCAAAGCTTTTCTAGCCGATCCGTCCGAACATTATGCGGAGAAGGTCGATGTCCCGTCGTTTGTGCCGGAGACCATGCGCGCTTTGGATCTATTGCGCGCATTCTTAAAGCATCCCCAAAGATTGGCGATCGTGATCGACGAATTCGGCGGCACGGAAGGGGTCGTCACCATGAGCGATATTCTGGACGAGATCCTGGCTGATGTGGCGCCGCGAGGAGATGAAGAACTCTATCTTGAGGAGTTAGGCGATGGCGCTTGGTTAGCGTGCGGCAGCGTTCGTTTGGAAGACCTCGAGGAAGCGCTGCATCTTGATTTTGACACCGAAGAATTCGACACCCTCAACGGTCTGATTTTCAATCGCCTCGGGTATGTGCCGCGTTCCGGAGAGAAGGTGCAAGTGCCGCCATTGGACCTGGAAGTTCGCGAAAGTACTCGCCGGCGAGTGGTCGAAGTGAAACTGCGGCGTCTGGAGAAAAAGGAGGCTGCGCAGGCGGCATGACCTGGCTTTTATTCATCGTTTGCCTGGCAGTTTCATTTGTCTTTTCGGGGACCGAAGCGGGTTTGCTGTCGCTTAATCGGTTGCGGTTGAGGCAATTATCGCGGAGCGGGGATGCACACGCAGTCCGCCTCTGGCGCCTGGTAGAGGAACCGTCCCGCCTATTTATCACCGTCCTCTGCGTTACCGGTCTCGCAAATATCATTGCGGTCCTGATCCTGACTTCCTGGTTCGTGCACGAGTTTAAAGGGTGGGGATATCTCTGCACCATTCTAGTCGCTTTTCCGATCTTTTTGATTGTGACCGAGATGTTGCCGAAGTCGTTTTTCCGGCGCTTTCCGTACCAGGCTCTTGCCTCTATTGCCGTGCTCCTGGAGATAGCTTCTTTGGTGTTGACCCCGTTGATGGCCGCCGGCTCATGGTGCGCAGTTCACATTTTCCGGCTGAAGCGGCCACAGGAAGTTTTCGTGGCGCGAGAAGACCTGAAGTCGGTGACGAAGTCGATCGAAAAAATGGGGATATTGAGCAGCATCGAACGTCAGATGATCCACAACGTGGTCGATTTTCGTGCCGTGCGGGTCAAGGACGTGATGATTAAACGTGACCGGGTAGTGACGTTAAGAATTGGGACGCCGGTGGAGGAGGTGATCAAGACCTTCTTACAGACTCGTTTCGACTCTTTGCCTCTGGCGAACGACCGAGGCGAGATCGTTGGTTTAATCAACGCGTTCGATGTAATCCTGGACAAAAAGCCCGGTGAGAATGCCGACGCTTATCTGCACCGCATGTTAGTCGTGCGCGAAGATGAGCCCGCGTCGCTGGCATTACACCGGTTGAGAGCAGCGTTTCCGCAGACGCTCGCACTGGTGGTCGACGGTGAGGACCACCCGATCGGCGTGGTCGGCATCGAGGATCTGTTGGGGCCGTTAGTGAAGACGGTGGGGTAGGGCGTGTCGGCGGTGTGACAAGATAATTTCGCAGGTCGTAAAGATGATCGATCAAGCAGACCGCTGGATTATCAATCCCACGCCCGTTAAGCGGCGTTCAGCGCGGGAGGGAGCATACGCGCCCAGACGCCGAAACGCCCGTACGCCGACACGCCTATACGCCCCTTGAACTCCGGGAACTCCTCCAATACTGTTGTCGGTTTATGTCAACAACTCCGCAGGCGCCGCCTTACTCTCGAAAGAACCCTTTTCCTGCCAAACTTGTGGTAAGCCAGACATTGACACTCTCAGGTTCGGAGAAAGAGACGCGGCATTACGAGTTCTCGTTAGCGGGGTCCGGAATGCAATATGAGCCGGGAGATTCCATGGGGGTCTTCGCGAAAAACAATCCCAAGCTGGTAGAAGACCTTTTGGAGGCTCTCCATTTTTCTGGCGGCGAAAGTGTGACTACTAAAGAGGGCGAGACCTTCACGCTACGCGAAGGTCTGCTTCACTACTTTCAGATCACGCAACCTTCGAAACAATTCCTCGAGTTGATCGCTGAACGCTCGGCAACGAGAGCGGAGCTAAAGGAATTGCTGGATCCGGAACGAAAACGGGACCTGGATAATTATCTTTGGGGACTGGAAATCGTCGATTTTCTTCTGGATAACCCTTCCCTTCGTTTAACTGTCGAAGAATTCGTGCGCACCCTGCGAAAGCTTCAGCCGCGGCTGTATTCAATCGCCTCCAGCCTGAAGGCTCACCCGGAAGAGGTGCACTTGATGGTTGCGTCGGTTCGTTATGAGAGCCATGGCCGGAAGCGTGAGGGTGTCGCGACCACTTATCTGGCGGATCGTGTCGCGGTCGGAGCAGAAGTGCCGATGTTCGTGCACATCGCCAAAGGATTTCGTCTTCCGGAGGATCCTTCGACACCGATCATTATGATCGGACCCGGCACCGGATTAGCTCCCTTTCGAGCGTATCTCGAGGAACGAAAGGCACTAGGCGCATCAGGGAAGAACTGGCTCTTCTTTGGCGAACAGCGTCACAACTGCGACTTCTTTTATAAGGAACAGCTTGAAGGGCTACAGAAGGAGGGTGTTTTAACGAGGTTTGACACCGCTTTTTCCCGAGACCAACCGAACAAAATCTACGTCCAACATCGAATCCTCGAAAACAGCAAGGAGATCTTCGATTGGCTGGAATCTGGCGCCCACTTCTTCGTCTGCGGCGACGCCGCCCGGATGGCAAAAGACGTGGATGTAGCTTTGCACCAAATCGTCGAAAAACATGGGGGCAAAACTCCCGAACAAGCCGCCGAGTACATCGAGGCCTTGCGAAAAGAGAAGCGTTATAAGAGGGACGTTTACTAAGAATAGGATCTGGCTCCTATTCTACGGTGATTTCTCGGACGTAGATATTCACCTGGCCGTCGGCGCCTTTTCGAACATCCTCGATCTGGAAGGGACGATCGTTCAATCTGGCGACCGGATCTCCTTCCTTAGGAACATTGCCACCTTTCGGAAACTCTACGATAATTCGGATGCTCGCACCCGGCGCGTTGTTTGACTCGGATTTCGGCCGTAGGACGGCGCGATTCTCTCGGGCCGCAGTAACCGTGAACTCGCCTTTGAGGTAGATCGGCTCTGTGCCGATTCCTTTGTCGGCCAGCTCAGCAGTTTGGCTTACATCGAACAATCGGCCTCTTGGCATCAAACCAGGTTTAAAAAGTTGCCAGCTTCCAATTCGGTTACCCGCTCCGGGACTGGCTGAAGCGGCCAAAAAGGGTTGAGGAGTGGTTTCAGCAACCGCCGGGGCAGTCGGAGTCGGTGTAGCGGTAGGACGATTCGCCGGTGTTGCGGCTACGACCAGTTGTTTCGGGGTAGGGCTGGCGTGAGGCTGCTTCGCCAACAGAGCGGGCGTCGGAGTTGACACCGGTGCAGCGCGCAAGGCGGCCACCAAAGTAGGATTGTTAGAGACCGAGGCGCTAGGAGAAGCGTTACTCGGTGAAACTTTATTGGAAGGAGTGTTCGTCGATGCCACCTGCGAGCCGGCAGCTCGCCGATATTGGGCAAACCTGGTTTCGGCCGCTTCAAACTGGTTGTTGCTCACTAAGGGTAATCCGGCCTTTACGTAAAGGGCCGCAGGAGGTTCAAGCTGGAAGCTGCTCCCACTCTGGCCGTAGGAAGAGTAAAGCAACGGCATACAGGTGAATAGCAGACGTCCGCCGCCTAGGTTCGTGATATGAACGATAGCGGTCAGGTCAAACGACCGTCGCAATTCCAACCCTAGCCCGGTGACCAACACCCGCTGCATGCTGGCTAGCTGTTCTTTTGGTCCCGGGAAGACCGCTTCCACGTAAATCGTGGGGACGTCGTTTGATTGCGCCAACGCCACTACCCCGCTGCCGAAGTATTGATTTTCGCTCATCGGGAAGGCATCCAGAACCGTGTATTTTCCGGTTATATACGGAACTTTGCCTACTTGGTGGTCATAGTTGCGCAGGAACGATCGAATCAGGTTATTGCTTTCTTCTTGGAGACCAGTGGCAGTCATTGCTCCGTAACGCTCCAGCAGTTTGTCGGATCCCAGGAATTCTCCGGCTGGAGCAGCCGTTAATTCGAAGCGTTTCGGCGGCACCACCTTGTTGAGCTTAGCCAGTAGCTGGTAGTTGAAGGGTTGTTCCGGGTGATCGAAGACGTAGAAAGTTCCGATCCAGCAAACAACGGCTACACCGCAAAGCAGCAGGATGACTACCGTCCAACCGAAAAGACCGTCCGAGCCCTCAGGTGGGGGCAGACGTCCTCGTGAGCGCCCGAGCTCTACTGCTTTCATTGGTAGTTAGCTGATTCTGGGACGGTATAGAAAATCAGCGTTTCTCCCCGGAGACTTCGAATGAACTTCCACAACCACAACTGCGGACAACGTTAGGATTATCGATTTTAAAACCTGAGCCGGTCAACCCATCCGTAAAGTCCACGGTTGATCCATGCAAGTACGCGGCGCTCTTCGGGTCGATGAGTACAGATACTCCGTTGCTTTCGATCCGATGGTCATCCGCTTTGGGGTAATCAAACTGCATGCCGTATTGCTGACCGGCACAGCCTCCATCTTCGACAAAGATGCGTAACCCCTTGTCACTGTAGCTCGGATCTTCCGAGACCAGCTCTTGGAGGTGCCGAATAGCTGCTTGAGTGACCGTAATCATGGCTATGTCCTAACTTAAACGGTAAGTCCCTACGACGTCAACGGCGGGAGAGGGGGAGAGGAGAGAAGCTAAAAGTGATTGGTGATTCGTGATTGGTGGGCGGGCTGTCTGCGTTTTCAACAGGAACAGGTGCCGCACAGCAACGTCCTGACGTACACAGACCTCTCCTGCTGCTTCTGACGTCGGACCTCCCCACCAATCACGAATCACCAATCACGTTCGACTCCCCGCCCTCCCGTTGTGCAACATCCCATACTGCGGTAGCCTAACAAAATGGGTCGGATCGCTTTGCTTCCGGACGAAGTCGCTTCACAAGTGGCGGCGGGCGAGGTCGTGGAGCGGCCAGCTTCGGTGGTAAAGGAGCTGGTCGAAAACAGTCTGGACGCGGGAGCGACCAGGATTGAAATCGCCATCGCCAGAGGCGGCGCCAGCCTGGTGCGCGTAGTGGACAACGGCTTTGGCATGGATCGGGACGATGCTCTCTTAAGTTTGGAGCGCCACGCCACCAGTAAGATTCGGACCGGCAATGACCTTGCAAACATTCATACGCTTGGTTTTCGGGGAGAAGCTTTGCCAAGCATCGCCAGCGTTTCTCGCTTTCGCTTGGCCACTCGTCCTAACGATGCGATCGAAGGAACAGAGATCCTGGTCAATGGTGGAAAGATAGATAGTGTCCGGGCCTGTGGCGAAGCGCCGGGGACTTTGGTCGAAGCCAAACATCTCTTCTACAATCTGCCGGCTCGGCGGAAATTCTTACGCACGGAGAACACGGAAGCCAGCCACGTTCAACATCAGTTGATGCTGCAAGCGCTGGGGCATCCAGAGGTCGGTTTTGTACTTTTGCGGGACCAAGCGGTGATTTTTCAGTTACCCCCAACCCGGTCGTTGGCGACCCGCATTTCTGATCTGCGAGGCGACCAGATCATGAAACAGGTAGTCGAGATCGAGCCCACCACCGTCGACGGGATCTCGATTCGCGGATTTTTAGGTAAAGCGGGCGTCAGCCGGCCAACCCGAGCGGAACAGATCATGTTTGTTAATGGGCGGGCGGTCGACAATCTGACCATCCAACACGCTTTACGGGAGGGTTATCACACCGCGTTGATGAAAGGGCAGTATCCCCTGGTGTTTCTCTTTCTGGATCTGGATCCAGCGGACGTTGACGTTAATGTGCACCCGGCCAAGCGGGAAGTCCGGTTTCGCAATCCGGATGTGATTCGCCAGTCTTTGGCAGAAACGGTTCGGAAAACGCTCGACTCAGACCGCGGCAATTGGAGTCGGGCATTTGCCAGTCCGCGATCATCCCCATTACTGGATGTTGCAGACTTCGCCCCTTCTCCTCCTGTAGCTTCGTCGGCGAGGGCCGAATCTGTGGCGCCACTCGTGCCTCTGGTGGAGCAGTTCGCGTTGCGGAAAGATTGGCACGAGTTTTCACAACCACAGCAAAAAGAAGACGGATTAGCATCCCCACAGATTTATCGCTCGGAAACGGCGATACCGGTTTCTCATGGCAGCAAAACCGAGGCCCATTCGACGAGGATCCCACCGGACGGTAGGGAAACCCCGAGCTCAGAGTTCCGCTTGCTCGGTGTGTTAGGGAAACTCTACATCCTCATGGAGAATGAAGAGGGACTAGTTCTGGTGGATCAGCACGCCGCTCATGAACGCATTCTATTCGAGCGTCTGCGCCGCGAAACCGAAACCGCCGGTGTCCCCTGTCAACGGCTGCTCATTCCGATCGTGTTAAGGCTGCCGCCAAAAGATCACGATTGGCTGCTGCTAAATGCGCCCAGCTTGCAGAAAATGGGGTTTTCGGTTGAACCTTTTGGCGAGTCGACGTTGAAAATCGATGGGATTCCGCAGTTTTTGCGGATAGAAGATCCTGCAAATACCATCCGCCAGCTCGTGGATGAGCTTCGTTCTCTCACCTCTAGCACCTCGCGTCTTCGCCTGGGCGAAGACGTCATAGCAAAGACAGTTTGTCGGTACGCAGTGAAAGCCAATGATCAGCTTCACGCTGCCGAAATTGGTCAATTGGTTAAGGACCTCTTGGCTTGCGAGTTACCTTATTGCTGCCCACATGGACGCCCCACCATGATCCAGATCGGTTATTCAGAGTTGGAGAAGAAGTTTGGTAGGAAAGTGTGAGAGTCGGTGCGACCTGGAGGGGAGCCGCTTTATAATATGGCTCGACTGCCGGCGACATTTTCTCTTACACCGTTTGCGACCGGAAAATGTGAAAGCAGGCGGCTTGCGAGCATTACCCAGCGTGTGTTTCTGCCAAATGTTTTCACGTTGGATCGACCAGGGCCCAAACGATAAGACTGCCACGCCTCGAAACATTCTCGGGAGCCGCCTATTGCCGAACCATTGAGCTGCTATGTTTTAAAGCGGCTCCCCTCCAGCCGCGTCGGCTGACTTCTCCCTTTTGCTACGCCTTCTTCCCCATTTTCCTGGCTAGTAAAGCGATCAAGGCTGGTTTAGCGACTGTCCACGCAACGGACCAAAGTTGTCCCGCTACCGTGCCGGCAAAGCTTTTACCGGGAGGCCGGACGCGACCGCCGTGTTTATCGATATAGATCTTTTTCGTTCGCCGTGGTAGCCGCGATAGTACCCAACCGAAGAACGCCATGAAGCTTAGCCAAACCCAACGGTTTTTTTGCCAAGCCACCGAAAAACGGTGTTGGAAGTTGAGCTGACCTTGCAGGCCGGTCGTAGCGCCGGCCAGATCACCTCGGGTTCTCTCCAGTTCCTCGATTATTCGACGTTTCTCGTCGTTGACCGGAGCCATTCTCGATCCTTTTGCAACTCATCTAGGGTCATACGGAACATCGGCCGGATTACTCGGTAGCGGAGGATAATCGCCGCAATCAAACTTCCGGCTAGCAGAATTCCAGCGCAGAGCAGGGCCCCCCAGCCCCATTCCCAATGGAGTATCGTGATGATCAGATACAGCAGAAAGACTGCAAACATCACCAGAAAGCCTGCAAATAACACCAACACACCCGTTACCAGGAGGCCGATAATTAACAGGTGTAATCCGGCTTCCTTAGCTTCCAGTCCCAAGAGCTGGAACCGGAGTTCCAGATAACGAAGAAACGCCGCGACCCAGTCTTTAACCGAGTCGGCAGTCGATGAGCGCTCCGATTCAGCGCCAACCGGAGCATCTGAACTCATAGATTATTTGCGAAGAAACAGACCGAGCAGAAAACCGGCGCCTAACGCCATCAGTATCGCCTTGGTTGGGTTCTCTCGCACGTACGCTTCTCCTTCGCTCTGCCAAAATTTTGCCTTTGAACGAGCGTCTGACCACGCCGTTTCTGCCGCTCCGCGAAATTCGTGAGCTCTAGCCTCTGCCGCCGCCTTGAGCTCGTCCGCCTTTTTCTCCGCGGCTTTCCGGATTTCGTCGGCCTTGGCGCTAGCCGCAGTTTTTAAATCGTCAGCCGCAGCTTTCAAATGTTCTTTTGATTTGCCCGCTGCCGCATCTGGGTCTGGACTGGTTTCCATAGTTCGTGCCAAAATTAAGTCTTCTAAGTGGAGAGTGGATTAACCTCTGAACTATAAAACACTCTCGGGTTTTAATCTCGAAAATCAACCTTTCGACACGTCTTAGGCTTGCTCAAGGCGGGCCTTCCGACAAGGCCAAGGCCAGCGCGTGGCGAGGGGTTATATTTGTTTCGGCGCAGGCTCCTGATTCCGGTCTTATGTTTCCCGGAAAATAATTCGAGCTTTACTCATATCGTAAGGGGAAATCTCAATTTCCACTTTGTCACCGGGGACGATGCGGATGAAATTTTTCCGCATTTTTCCGCTGATATGGGCGAGAACCTTCTGGCCGTTTGGCAGCGTCACCCGAAACATCGTATTGGGTAGGACTTCAGTGATCGTGCCTTGGATAACCAGAGGTTCCTCCTTAGGCATACGTGAAATTGTCTTCACAAGCTGCAGTTTTCAAACGAGATACGCGCGGCCGGTAAAAAAACCGAGGAGGTAGGAGCTAGAATCTAGGAGCTAGGAGTGACGCTGCGTCACCAGGCGCAAAGCGAACCGACGGGGATCTGACATATAAGTTCCCTAGGTCCTATAGGTGCTATTCGGTAGCAGGGATCAGAAATGCCTCATGTCCCCAATTCCCACCCAACTCCTAACCCCCTTGGAACTTCAGCACCCCGAACCGTTCCGGTAGATGGAAAGTACCGCTAAAGGTAGGCGACCAAGCCGAGAGCTCACGAGGCTGATCTTTTGGATGTTCGATCCGGCAAAAGTTAATACGCCACCGGGAAGCGTCACATTCGCCCATGCTTTTGAAAGGGAGAGCCAGTCCTGCCACCCATCCGTAAGCCAACAAACCCGTTGCTGTACGAAGTCCTTCGCAGTTCCAGGCGAAATCCTTTCGCATCCCGCTCCGAACCCGTCGTATAAAAACGTCTAATACCGTATTCAACGGATTAACCTCGAACTCGAAGTAACAATCCAGATCGCCGAAGGGATCAATAAAGATCTCGACCACATCTTGTTCCCAGAGCGGATCATCCCGTTTGGTGAGGGTTGCCCACGGGTCTGGATCTTGGCAAACGAAAAGGACCAGGAGCTCGTCTCGATGCCAAGCGACGCGGATTTCGGTTCCCCAGACCGGCGGCCGGCCGCTCCTGTTATCTAACAGAAAAACGCGGCTGGCCTTAGACCAACAACCGGCAAGTGCATCTAAGGACGAACCGTCCCAGGCCTCGGTGTGAGGGCAGATAACCGCCGGCATGCTGGTCTGTTGGTCTGGCGATATCACCGTTAAAATCAGAGTTTCACCACAAAGGCACAAAGAACACAGAGGTTAAGAGGAAGAGATTTTTTAAAAGCCTCGATCTCCAAGCTCTCTGTTTCTCTGTCGTGCAAACATGCGGCCTTCGTGGTGAATTTATTTTCCCGCCTTCGTTTCGGCGATCAGCTTGCGAAATTGATCGAAAAAGTAGGTGGCGTCATGTGGCCCCGGCGCAGCCTCCGGATGGTATTGCACACTGAACACAGGATGGTTTCGGTCGCGTAGACCCTCAACCGTGCCGTCGTTCAGGTTGATGTGGGATACTTCCACGTCGGAAGGTAATGAATCCGGATCCACAGCGAACCCGTGATTCTGTGAGGTAATCGCTACTTTCCCGGTGGCCAGATCTTTGACCGGCTGATTCCCTCCCCGGTGACCGAACTTCAGTTTAAATGTTTTCCCACCGTAGGCATAACCCAGTAACTGGTGGCCGAGACAGATCCCAAAGATAGGGCATCTGCCGACCAATTCGCTGAGTTCTTTGTGAATGTAGGTCAGCGGCGCAGGATCTCCCGGGCCATTGGATAGGAAGACGCCATCCGGCTTCAAACTCAACACCTCTTTAGCTGTGGTTCCGGCCGGCACTACCCGCACTCCGAACCCATGTTGGCGCAGCCGGCGCAGGATGTTGGTTTTAATACCGTAATCGTAAGCAACGATATTATGCTGCTTCGGGGGTAACGATTTGAAGGCTTGACCGTTTTCTTCGATCTCTGCGGTGTCGGCGCCCTTTATCAAAGTCCATTCCCGGCTCAAACGATCTTCTGGGTCCCATTCGAATGCCTCAGGCGTTGTGACCTCTCTAACAAAATCAGCGCCAATCATCGGCGGGGCATTGCGAGCCGCGGCGACCGCGTCTGCAGGAGATAGAGCTTCGTCTGTCAGGCAGGCCCGCATCGCTCCGCGAACCCGTAGATGCTTGGTGAGGGCTCGAGTATCCACCCCTTGGATCGCAGGGATCTTCCAACGCTTCAGATATTCGTCGAGCGACCCTGCTGAGCGCCAATTGCTGGTTATGGGCGATAATTCTCCTACCACAAACCCGCGGACGTGCGGTTCACTGCTCTCGTTGTCGAGGTCGTTTGTTCCGTAATTGCCGATCAGCGGATAGGTCATCGTGACGATTTGACCGCGGTAGGAGGGATCCGTCAGGACTTCCTGGTAACCCGTCATCGACGTGTTAAAACAGATCTCGCCGACAGTGGTGCCGGACGCGCCGAACGAGTCCCCGCTGAAGGTCCGCCCATCTTCTAGAGCGATTAAAGCCTGCTTCATTTTCGGCGGCAAATATGGGGGTGGTAAGAGAGGAGTTCAAGGGCGGGGAGAGCAGGATTCAGGAGCCAGGAGGCGTTGGGTTTGGTGCGCGTGCCGCCTGGAGGGGAGCCGCTTTTGAATTTTGCCCGTAACCTGAGCTGATCGGGCAAATAAGTGGCGCCCTAGGGGTTGCTTGTTCAGCAGGCGGCTCCCGCGAACGCCTGCTGATGTCCCTACAACCCACTGCGATTCACTTCGCTCTATACCAAATACGACGCGATAGGGCCAAATCGCACGGTGAGACGTTCGAGGGAGCCGCCTGCTTCTCCCGCCAGGCAAACTTCGCCCGGCGGAGGGCTCCGATCGCATGCGTTCAAATTAGCATCGGCGAAAGCGGCTCCCCTCCAGGGTGTTCAGGCGCTCCGTCCCATTGCTGCCAACGCCGACCTCAACATCGGAGCAAGGTCTCCGTTCTTGCTAATAACGATTTTCTCCAGGCCCAGCCAATCCGCCATCGATCGTAGCTCGGCGGCTACTGCGTGAACGAAGGTTTTCGGTTCCGTCTGGGGCTCGGCAAATGCGCCCACGACTCGCAGGGCTCGGTTGGCGCGATCGGCTTTCAAGTCGAGCCGGGCCACGAAGTTTTGCCCAAACAGAAACGGTAGAATGTAATAGCCGTGTTGGCGTTGCGCTGCAGGCGTGTAGATCTCAATCCGATAATGAAATCCGAAGAGCCGCTCTGTTCGTTGCCTCTCCCAAACTAAGGGATCGAACGGCGACAAGAAAGCCGCCGCTTCGAGCGAACGAGGGATGCGAATCGCAGAGCTAAGATATGCCGGCTGGCGCCAACCTTCGACTTTCACCTCGAGCAGTTCGCCTGCTTCGACAAGTTCGCGGATTCGAGGACGGGTCTCGTTAAGCTTTAGTCGGAAGTAGTCGCCAAGGTCATTTTCAGTCGCGACGCCAAGCGCTCGAGAGGCTGTTGCCACCAAGTCTCGCTGACCAATTTCCCGTTCGGGTAGATGGCTGTTGTATAGATCGGGAAAGACCCGCTCTGTGAGATCGTAAATGCGCTCAAAATTGCGCCGGGTTGAAGTCGTGACCTGCCCTGACCAGAATAGCCATTCCAACGCGATCTTCGAATCGCTCCATTCCCACCAGCCGGCTTTCTTGGCCAATTGCTCTTGTCTAATCATTTTTTCGACATCGCCGGCTCCGGATGGGCCGTGCTCTCGGATGACCTCCAAAACGTCCTGAATCAAGCCGGCCTTTTCGCTGGCAAAAGTGACCAACCCTTTGTAAACCCCGCCCCCCTGTTTAGCCCGTTCCATCCGCCAACGGAGGCTCGGAAACAGGTTAATCGGGATAAGGGAGGCAGCATGGCCCCAATACTCGAACAGACGGCGTTTCCGGTAGGCAAGATCGTCCAGCCACTCTGTTGGGTAGGGACCGAGGCGTGAGAAGAGTGGGAAGTAATGAGCTCTAACCAAGACATTTACCGAGTCGATCTGCAACAATCCCAGACGCTGAACTGTGGATAGAAGATGTCGTTTAGTGACTGCGGCCGGTTTAGTAGATCCCAAGCCTTGGGCCGCTAAGGCAGCCCGCCGCGCTTCGCCAAGTGAGAGCGTCAAACGCGTACGCGTCCTGGGAGATCTAGCGGGGCTCACCAAGAGAGCTGGTTCCAATAAGTGACCGTACCGTTATGGTTCTTAACGAATCTAACCGAACCATCTTGCGAAATCACGATGGCGAGACACTTCGGATGTTGATCACAAAGCCGATAGACGGCCCGATGGCGAGTGCCAACGTCGTCTAAAGATTCATTGGCCCAAATCGTGGCTTCAAGATCCATCGCCCGCCGCACACTCGATAGGCACGGTGCTTCCGAAAGTAATTCTGCGCCGAAGCCGATGATTTCATATTGCTTGCTCAATATTAAGGCTCCGTCGACCGCCATCAGGTCGCCTAAAAAGTGGGCGAACTCGAAAAAAGCCTCGTCTAGTTCACCCAGGTGTCGGTCAGCAAAGCTTTGGTACTCATTCCAACCGATGTTCTGAACGTGGTTGGCGACGGCTAACTGGCTAAGGCGCAAGACGGCGGATCTGAGCAGGTTCCGGTACCGAGTCCGCAGCGGGCTTTTGGCCAGCAAATACTTGAAACGCATTGGACCACCTGGCGCAGCAAATTCGGCTTCGTCCTCCGGCTCGATAAAGACCAGCGTGCCACCATGTTTGGCGTTTCTTACCACGCTGAGCGTTCGGCGACTGATATTCTGAGAAACCGCTCTAATGAAGTCGATATCGACCCTTACAGATGGGTGATTGTCTTCGTGGTTGGCCAGCCAGTGCTGCATTTGCTTGCGTACACCAGCGAACGATTCCCGTAGCCAGTTAGACTGGAAAAGGTCAAACGCGTAAGCCTCCAGCTGCCCGCCGCTCAGCGCGGCTATCCGGCGATGACCCACAAAGACGGTAATGCGACCTGGACCAAGGGCATGAATCACCACTCGCGTTGGTAACGGGTAACCGGTGAAACGGCCGCCGTCGACACTATTAACCCATCTAGTGCCGGACAAAAGAATCCCCCAAATCTTGAGCTTTTCGTCTCCGTAAGGCGCTACGGCGACCAAGGACCGAAAGAAGTCCGCCGCCATGGAGATCCGCCTAACTTCCTGCTCGTTAAACGGTCGCGGCCGGTCGAACGAGATTCCGCTTAAAGCCGTCGGTGCCTGATCGGCTTTTATGACGTCATCGGGATGACCCAGTAATATACGGAAAGTAACCGGCCGCTGTTCTTCTCTCAGCAGACTCGCGTGGTAGGCGACATCCAGCAGCAATCGGAGCTGCCAATCATTTGGTAGATACGTCAACAGATCCGCGGGCCAAGCTCGTTTGACCAGATCGGTCAATTGGCCCGGATAAGAGTAGCCTAAGTAACTATGCAGCCGATGGGTCATTCTCAGTCATCGCAATCAAACCGACAATAAATCGCTACCGGAGTCAGTTTGCAATTTCCGAGGCGGAAGATTTTGCAGGGCTCAGCGATGACATCGCAGCCTAGTGCCTGGGACAAAATTCGAGGCGGCCCTGAAAAGAGGCCGCCTGGAGACACGAGCTCCTAAGATGGGGACCTTTTTGGTCGCCGCGCTTTTAAAGCTTGGCCGCGATCATCTGCTCGAGCTTCACGATATCGGCTGAGAATTTACGGATGCCTTCCGCTAGTTTTTCAGTCGCCATCGCGTCCTCGTTCAGTGCAAACCGGAATCCTTTTTCATCAAAACTGACCTTATCAAGGTCGCTCTTCTTTGCGGTTTCCGGCGATAATTTTCGGGTGATTGGTGCGTTCGAGGCGCTCAACTCAGCCAGAAGCTTCGGACTGATAGTGAGTAGATCGCTCCCCGCCAGCTCAATAATTTCTCCTGTGTTTCTGAAGCTTGCCCCCATCACCTGGGTCTCATAGCCGTACTTCTTGTAGTAATTGTAGATCTTGGTTACCGAGATAACTCCCGGATCCTCGGCGCCGTGATATTCTTTTCCAGTCGACGCTTTGTACCAGTCATAAATCCGGCCCACAAATGGCGAGATCAACCGTACCTCGGCTTCGGCGCATGCTACCGCCTGAGCGAATGAGAAGAGCAACGTAAGGTTGCAATTGATCCCTTCCTTCTGGAGCTGTTCCGCTGCCTTAATCCCTTCCCACGTCGAGGCGATCTTGATCAACACACGTTCGCGGGAGATGCCGTTCTTTTCGTAAAGGCCGATCAGTTGCCGAGCTTTCTTGATCGAGCCTTCCCGATCAAAAGAAAGTCGCGCGTCCGTTTCGGTCGAGACCCGGCCCGGAACGATCTTCAAAATTTCTAACCCGAACGCGATCAGCAAATGGTCGATTATATCTTCGATCTTCGCTGCACCGGATAACGGGGAAGACTTCAAATTGGCGATGACTTCGTCCAGCAGATGGGAGTATTCAGACTGCGAAACCGCCGCGAAAATGAGACTTGGATTAGTCGTCGAGTCCTGGGGCTTGAATTGTTGAATGCTCTCGAAGTCGCCGGTGTCAGCTACGACTTTCGTGAACTGTTTGAGCTGATCCAGCTGTGAAAGCTTTTCAAGAGTTTCGGTGCTCATACCAACCACCACCCAACGCCCTTTGAGGTGCAACTTCAACAACTTTTTGCGCGGCAATTGGGCGATTCGATCAGCCCTGTGGAGCGTTGCCTCGCAAGCGAGCCCGAGGCGTCGTCACCATGGAGGGGAGCCGCTATTACCCGGACACCGTTTGCACGTACAGTCTTGAAACCCCGCGTTGATCAGGTGGGCGTGTGCGAGCGGGCGGCTCCCGCGAACGTCTCCTGACGTCCCTACCATCCAGGGCGATTCTCTTCGTTCTCTATTAAATGCAACGCGATAAGGCCGAATCGCATTCGTGGAGACGTTTCCGGGAGCCGCCTGCTACACTACCTTGGACAGTTTGCCCGATTTTTGGCGCGATCATGCCAGGTGTCTCTTAACAGTCAAAAGCGGTTCCCCTCCACGGGTGGCAACCCCTCGGTCTCGCAAGCGAGGCAGCGCTCCACGGCTTTGCCGCCCTAGGCGCCTTTTGCAGCGTGAACAGCGACCGGGGAACCGTGGACCGTTTGGTAATACCCCTGCAGCGCCGCGTCATAAACGGTTTTGATCGGCACGCCTGCTTTCTCCGCGGCTTTGCGGCAATCCTCAAACTCGGGTGCCACCTGAATCACTTCTCCTCCCAGCATGCCCAGCTTGATCGCCAGAGACCCGTACGGAGTAGTCACCGAGACGAAGGTTCGCTCGAGAGCCAAACGATCAACTTCCCGGTAACGCACCCCGAAGGTCGACGTGTGCCGAAGGATCATTTCTTGGACTTCTCCCAGCTGGTCGGGACGGCAAAGAGTGGTAAGTAAGATCCCTGGCCGGCTCTTTTTCATTTGGACCGGAGAGAAAAAGGCTTCCGCGGCGCCAGCCTCCCTTATCTTATCGATCGCTGCCCCAAGAAGTTCCGGGGTCATATCATCAATGGTTGCCTGTACTTCGACCAGGCGCTCAGGACCAGAAGAGAAGATTTTGTCGGCGAGGATTGCGCGAAGCACGTTTGCCCGTTCGGGGAGATCTCGGCTACCGAGGCCGTAGCCGGTTTTGGTAGGCCGGATCGCCGGGAACGTGCCGACTGAACTCTGAAATTCAGCTACCAGGGCGGCGCCAGTGGGCGTGATCAACTCAAAGGGCACCGCAATTTGAGTAATAGGCAATCCAGCCAGGATTTCGATCGTTGCCGGGCTGGGAATCGGATATTCGCCGTGAGCGCAATGGATTGAACCCTGGCCGTCGACCATTTGAGAAAAATGGATCTCGGCCACATCTAAACTTTCGATCCCGACGCAGGCGAGCACGATATCGACGATCGAATCGAGTGCGCCAACCTCATGGAAGCGGACGTCGTCGATCGAACACCCATGGATCTTCGCTTCGGCAACCGCCAGGCGGCGAAACACGCCCAGACTATGCTTTTTGGTAAAATCGGAAAGATCGCTCTCTTCGATCAACTGGACGATGTCCCGGTACGTCCGATGAGCGTCAGGGACGAGCTCCAGCTCGTCCACCGTGTGTTTAGAAGAGGGCTTGTCTGGGCTATCCGCATGTTCGTAGTGCCCATGATCGTGATCCCCATGATGGTGGTGACCCCCATGATCGTGTTCGTGCTGATGATCATGATCCTCGTGATGCTCGTGTTGCGAGTGGACGTGGACTGCGCCGGCGTGCACCCCGAATTTGACCCCAGCGATCCCTTTGCGCTGTTGGCGCTCGAAATGCAGGTGATGATCTTCGAGTGCGATTTTGGTCAATTCCCATTCGAATACCGATGGCGCGACTCCGAGATCGGTCAGTGCTCCGACAAACATGTCGCCACTGATCCCAGAGAAGCAGTCCACGCAGAGAATCCTCATTGCAGCCAATAGAATGACAAATCAGGAGCCGCAACCAAAACCACGAATGGACGCGAATAGGAAACGCGAATGAACGCGAAGACTTAAGGGCAACCGCAGATTCACGCAGATGTATGCAAATAATTTCTCCGAGGTACCTCCTGGCCATTTATGCCCTGTTTCTCCGTGGGAGCGGGCTAGGTTGCTGCAGCTTAGTTTCCTGTTCGCGTGCATTCGTGTCCATTCGCGGTCCTTTTCGTGTCCATTCGCGGTTATTTTTCGCAACTTTTTGCTGGTTAGAGGGGTAGGAGAAATGAGGCGTTAAGCCTAGGATGGAAAACAATAAACCGCTCAACTTTGCAGACCTATGAGGACAGCTGTATTAGCCGCGCTCTCGATTGCAGTCTTAATGGCGACGGGGAAGATGGCCCCGGCGCAGCAGCCCGTTACTGTTGATATTCCGATTCTGAATCAAACCCTGATCGCATCTAGTAATCAGACGCTTTCTATCAACGGGGATGGTAAACCCAGGGTGATTACCGGTGATAATAACAAGATCCAGATTCACGGCGATTGTTCGAGTCTGAAGGTCATAGGTAAAAGCAACACGGTTGAAGTGGAACGGGTGGGAGACATCCAGATGATTGGCGCCTCGAACCGGGTATCTTATGTGCGCACGCTTAACGGTGATACCCCGACTATCGCGAATATCGGGCAGGATAATGAGGCTAAGCAAGTGGCTGGCCTGGATTCCGCCAATGTGGCGACGCCGGGTCCGTCTGCGGAAGATAGCGGCGATGTGCAGTTGGTCATCCTGACCAATGATAACCAGACGCGACCGATCAATAAGCCGCACGTCAGATTGGTTGGCAGCAATAACTCTCTCGTGTTTACCGGCGTTGCCCAGGAACTCGAAATCGACGGATCAAACAACGACGTCGAGATCGATCAGGTCACCAAAGTTATATTCCACGGCTCGAATAATGATGTGACCTACAAGCAATCTCTAAGCTCGGGAGACGTTGTTTCGGAAGCGCACGGCTCGAATAATGAGGTCGAGAAAGCGGACTAAAACCGCGATGGGCGAGAACAATCAGGTGATCACAGCCGAGCCATAACGGAGCGCGGCCGTGAACGGCGACTAATACTAGACCGGCACGCGGCAGTGGAACAGTTAGGCCCTGGCTGCAATGGCCGAGGTCGCACTACTTTCTTCTTTTCTGGCAGCCGAGCTTCGTTGTATACGGTCACACATGAAGTGTGGCATTTGGCTTGGCATCATAGTAGGCTGCTTCGGGCTGGTTGCCGTGCCCGCAAAGGCGATCTCTCCGGATCTCTGGCAAAATGACTTGGCCAGAGCGCAAACTTTTTACGTCGGTCCATGGGAAGTCGACCTCCCTCCTTTCTATTTCGGTCCGAATGCGAATCAGCGAGAACTCCGGCTGTTGCTTAAACAACCAGACGCGACGGCTCGGATGCGTTGGTTGCTTTCTCACGGAACTCCTGAGGGCCAGATGTGGGGTTTATACGGATTGCGTCTGCTGCACGACCCGGAATTTGAAGCCTATGCCAGCCGCCTCGAAGAGCAGCCCGGAGAAATCTTAACCACTACCGTCGTCCCAGGCTTCCATAAGACGAAAAGTGAAGTCATCGAACGGATTCGTCATAACGATTTTCATTTTTAATTGGTTGCAACTTACACCGGCTCAGGTGTGTAGTTACTGAGAGTTGAACCCCGCTTCTAACTACCTATGAAAAACCTATCAGGAAGATTCCGCTTGTTTATAGCAATGCTCGGCTGTTCAGCATCCCTGGCTATTGGACAAAGCGTTGTTCGCGGTACGGACACCGCTCAACAGATCATGGCGTCAAATCAGAAGTTGTCGTTTGACGGCGCTAACAAGACTTTTCAAATCCTCGGTCATGATGACGAGGTTACGGTCACGGGCGATTGCTTCGCGGTTTCTGTGCTAGGCACCAACAACAAGGTGATCCTCGATGGGGTTGGCGTCATCCAAGCCGGCGGCAGCGGCAATTTGATTACCTATCGTCGGGGACTGAATGGGGACGCGACCCCTAAAATCGCGACGACTGGCGAGAACAATAAGGTGGTCGCTACCGGTCAGTAGTGAGAAGTGATTGGTGAGAGGCGACCGGTGCCGCTGAGCTGTGGAGCGCTGCCTCGATTGCGAGGTAACGCTCCACGGAGCCGGTTCGATTGCCAATCATATTTATCTTGCCGAACCCCGAAGCCGTTTCGCCAGATAGGATCGTTGATGGCCGCGGGGATAGTCTTCCAATGTGCCGAAGACCTTAAACCCGAGTTTTTCGTAGAATCCGGGTGCCTGATAGTCAAAGGTGTCCAGATAGATCGCATCGCACTCTTGCTCAACGGCCAAGGCTTCTGCGCGCGCCATTAATTCACGGCCGATCCCTTCTTTTCGGAACTGTCGGTCGACGTAAAGGCTTGAGACAAAGAAATGATTCCAGTGAGTAAAGCCTAACAGTCCCGCGATGAACTCGCCAGAGTCAGAACGCACGACAATAGCGAATTCCTTCTTGTTTCGCGGCCCTACCTGCGCCTCGTTGTAGGCGATCAAGGGGTCGATGATGCTGTAACATTCTTCAGGCGTTGGCTCGGACCGCAAGGTATAGGTAAGTTCCATTGTTGGTCGCTGGGTCCACAACCCTAGAGAAGACCGCTTTTCAGATTGGCAGCTTTATCGTCCGGCATCAAGCGCCGGAATTGCCCAGCGGCGATTTACGATCGTCCTCGTATTCGTCGTCGTCCTCGTCCTCGATTTGTTTTTGGGCGTGTTCACCGGATAGGATTGCTCTCGGAAATATGCACTGGGTAGTTCAGCCTCTCTCCGGTTAGTCGCACCTTTTCGAGGACGAGGACGACGACGATCGGTCCCCTACACCTCAAACGCCAGGATACGCGGAAGCTCGCCGGGATACGCAAAACATAGCAGCGAATATCCGATCCCGGAGATTCCGCGAAACAGGCTCGGTGAGAAGCAGAAGTTTTCGCCCACACTCTGTTGAAGACGAAAGAACGCTCCTCGCAGACCGCGTTCGAGAGTTTGCTCGATAAGATTCGCGGCACTAGCCTGGAACTCAGGCCGGTTCTCCCGGCTGGCGATATAACTCAGGACCTCGGCAATGCCGAAGTTTCCGCAGCACCAGTGGTCCATGCTGCCTCGCTGGCGGATCTTTTCAACGACGATATCCAGCTCGTCGCGGGAAAGCTTTTGCGGTGTCTCCACGCCGACCGTGGCTAAAAGAATGCCGGCGGCGCCGTTGCACCAGTTATTGAGAGAACCTTGCGGTCCTCTTACTGCGATTGGCCAAGAACTGTTTTTCGGGTCAAAAAAACCTCTCATCAGTTTCAAGGCTCGCTCAACGAGTTCGTTGAACTGTGGATCACAGAAAGTGCGGCTGTATTCGGTCAAGGCAAAACTGATGCCCGCTAAGCCGTGAGCAAAACCGACATAGGAATCGCCGTTAGACCTGGTCCAGCCGAGCTCGGGATGGTAACGAGCCGCCAGCATCCGAGCTGCAGCGAGCGCGTTGCCGGCCGCACCGGCGTCTTTTGTGACCTGATAAAGTCGTGTAAGCGCGACTAACAATCCGGCCACACCCGAGATTATGTCAGGCTCATCCGTTTCAGGCCTTAATTTGACTCTTTTATTCAGCGCTAGAGCCAGTGCAGTCCAATCACTGTCCTTGGTTAGCCTTCCCAGAACCAAAGCGCCGTAAATCAGAGCCCCGACTCCATTGCAGATACCGGGAGGATAGTCAGCAGGCGGCTCGAAGACAGCCAGCCTTTCCATGAATCTCGATCCCGGGCGTTTCGGGAAAGCGGATCCTGTTAACTGGTCAACCGCCGCTAGAAAAATGAGCGGCCCCATATCTCCCAGATAGATCCCTTCGCGGTGAGCAGCGCTGAGATCGCGCGGAAGAAAACTCGGCGGATCCCATAGATACGGGCCATCTGATTTACTGATTCGCTGAGTTAATTCGTTAGCAAACTGCTGGACGACTGTTTCGGCCTGCGCGCCGGTTAACGGCTTTTCGATGGTCGCTGGAAAACGTCTGAGGGATTCCTGGATCACCTCCGTCTGAAAGCGGAAATCGTCTGCTCCCATGGCAGCGATTCGTTCGAAAACGATATCGATCGGTTTCTTTCGAGCCGCGCTGGGCAGATGAAAGTTTCGACCAAGTAATTCCGTGCTGTTCAGCCGAATATGGAACCTCGGTATATCCAAGCCGAGCAATGACTGAACCTCGAAATCGATCAGCGTCTTGGTTTCTGGGGTTAGAGCGTTGTCTCGCAACGGGACACGATAAAGCTGCTCAAAAACGATGCTTTGGCGCACGCCAGAGGTCAGACATTTGGGAGCACGTGCTTGCTTCAGCAGGAAACCATAAAGGGTCGTCGGACGGTAAACGAACCTGGTCTTACTTTGGGCAAATTGTTCGATTAACCGGCTAAACTCGGTTTTCCGATCTGATACGAAATGATAGAGCCGGCCAAAGCCCGTTATGAGTTCGGCTTGGTAACGCCGCACATCCTGGATCTCATTGCCCAAACGGACAGTGTTGCCGGCATGCCTGGGTGATCGCGGCTTGGTGACTGGCCGCATCTGGTCGGAGTTGAGATTTTCCCAGTCAGTCACGTTTGTGTGTGTTAGGTCCACAAAACCGCTGCCCAGGCCGCAATAATCTGCCGGTACATGGGAGGCGCTTAATTGCCAGAAGGGCAACAAACCGGTCTCGATCACTGATGGGTTTCCTAGTTCCAAGACGTGCGCAGCGCCAGGTGTCGAATCGAACTTCGCGCTTCCACGTCCAGGGTGAAAAAATGATTCCGTGTCGATAGGAACCGGGCGATCGCCGGCAGCGATCACATTTTCGAATCCCAGATCACATCCATTCAGCAGATAAGCCAGACAGAGGAGTTCGCCACCGCCCCGGTAATAATGCCGGACATCTTGGGCGTTTTGACAGGGAGATTGTTCGATAAATTCTTCCCAGCCATATTCCTCACGCTTGATTACTCGCGCCAGGCGCCAAGCCGCGGTGAATCCGACCCCGGCAAGCCACCGATCAACTCGAACAAGCGCTTCAGCAATGGAAAGGTCTTTAGGCTTGTATAGCACCTGCTTGCCGTCGTCGAAAATGAGCAAGATCACTTGCTTACCTCCATCGTGCCGATCCGATATGCCCGTTTTTGTCCGTACTAGTTTTGGCCAGCGATTCTCTGACTGACCCAACGCGATCACTTCAGAAAAGTCAGTTCGGAGACGCTCCAGGAATAGGTTAGTGGAGTTAGTCCAGGATGTGAGTAAATGGCTGATCTGGCGGGCTAAAACCGGGAATCGTTCAAATAAGATCCGGTACTCGCTTTGGCGGACGCTTTGGATAAAGGTCTCGAAACTGCCGCCATTCTGCTGATGTTGAGAGAATTGCGCGAAGCTCGGGAAAGAAGCAAGTTCGGAGATTTCTTGGAGAAGCGAAAGCAGCAAAGAATCGATCGCCGATGCCGTCACGGCGTCGGGTGACAGCGATAAGTTCTGACGAGCGAAAGCGATCAGGGGTAGCCAGAGAACTGAAAATGGAAATGCTTGGCTCCCCTCCAAATCAACGGGGGGATACTGAAGAGCTTGGTTGAGAACTTCTTCCCATCGATCCCTTTGGGTCACCGGTTCTGGCGGCTCGGAGGTGACATAAACGGCCTGCTCTTCGGAAACACCAAGCGATCTCAGGCGAGCAGAAAATCGGTCATAAGTGCCCGTCGTGAATACCTGTTTCCAATCGCGGAAATCGTCTCCGGGTTCCGGAGTTGCCTGGGGTTCGGTAGGCGCTGCGGCTAACCGCTCGTGAAGATAGTGAGCTTGGGCAGAGAGGGCAGCTAATGATTTAGACATAAATAGCCGCCATCGGAACCGATGGCGGCTTCAAAAATGCTTCGTCCTAGCAAATAAGTGCTATCGGCGCGGCTTAGGCGATGTTGACCGTGCTCAACACGTTGGAGCAGCTGACGCTCTGAATAGAGGTGGTATCGTTGATGCCGCCGGCAACGTCTTCGAGTTGTTCGTCGCTAATGGATTCTGGTTTGTTGGTTTCTTCGCTCATATTATCCGTAGGTTTATGGTTCTCGTTTGTTAAGTCGGAATTGGCCGGCTTTTCTCTGGCGCGGCTTTAGGCGATGTTGATCGTGCTCAACACGTTGGAGCAGCTAACGCTCTGAATAGAGGTGGTATCATTGATGCCGCCGGCAACGTCTTCGAGTTGTTCGTCGCTGACCTGTTCTGGTTTGTTGGTTTCTTCGCTCATATTAAATCGGTTTGTCCGGTTTTGGGTTTCTTTTAGGATCGGAGTTCGCCCATTCTTCCTGTGCCAGACTTAGGCGATGTTGACCGTGCTCAACACGTTGGAACAGCTAACGCTCTGAATAGAGGTGGTATCGTTGATGCCGCCGGCTACATCCTCGAGTTGCTCATCACTGATCGATTCTGGTTTGTTGGTATCTTCGCTCATATGGTTGGGTGTACGGTTGGTTTGGTTTCTGGTTGTGGTTCTCGAATGCCGCGCTCGAGAGTTTAGAGGCTGGAATCCGGGCCTAAGAACGTGTTGTTCTCAGCGCTTAAGAATCCGCCCGCTATTGTTTCAAGCTCGGCGTCCGAAAGGTTTGCATTCTGGTCCGGGAAATCCTTTGGCAAGACGATGTACATCAGATCGTCTGTCTCTTGCAGGAGTACTACCTTCAGCCGATCCGGTAATGTGGTGCCTAGTGCTCGCTCGACGGCGAACTTTGGGTTCGCTAGCAAGGATTCCCGAAACGCCTCATCTTTCAAGGCCGCCCTTACGAGTACCTCTTTGACGTCTTTTCGTGAGATATTCGAGTTGGAATCCATTTCTACTCTTTGTCTCCGGTGTGCCCGACATCCACTTCCGTGTCCGCCGAGCTATTTAGCAATGGGTGTGCCATAACTACGTCTGTTGATTCAAGTATCTGGGATATGGTCAGTTGCATACATTTAGCCATTTTAGCTTCCTGACTGAACAACCCAAAAATGGAACTCCGATTCTCGAAAATGGAACGACAGCTCCATTTTAGGTTCGCGGTCCGCTGTTTCACTCCTCTGGCTTCAGGCGATGGTGCCGCAGAAAATCCATGAACTTTTGATAGTGTTCCGGCCTGATATTGAGTAGGACACTCATCCGGCGATAACTGCCTCTGGCTGCTAACAGTCCCTGGGAGATTATCTCGCGGACCTGAGCTCGATTTAAGTCGCGGTCGAGAAAAGGCTCATGAACGACGTCCCAAAACGACCTCCCCTGCTCGACCATATCCTCGAATAGTTCATTCTTGCCGGTGCCCGGACCAGGTAAACTTGCTTGGCGAAGCTCGCTGACAAAATGATCTGGCTCTATGTACTTTGATTCCGCCATGGAGAAGCCGATCGTGACGATGCTCCGGAGCTCCCGAACATTGCCCGGCCAGGGGTATCGCTCTAGAAACTTGATCGATGTAGGCGAGAATGCCTTCTTGAGGTTGTATTCCTGATTCAGCTTATCGACAAAATAACTAATTAATAGTTTCCAATCCTCATCGCGTTCCCGCAAAGCTGGGATATCCAAGGGAAAATAGCGGAGGCGGAAATAAAGATCTTGGCGAAAATGACCGGTGGCGATCATATCGCGCAGCGGTCTGTTAGTGGCTGCTATTACCCGAACATCCACCGAATAGGTTTTGGTCGAGCCCAACGGTTTAACTTCCTTTTCCGCGAGTGCTCGCAGCAACATGGTCTGAGCAGTGGGAGGAAGATCACCGACTTCATCCAGGAAAACGGCGCCTCTGTCCGCCGCATCAAATAGACCTTTATGATCAGCGATGGCGCCGGTAAAGCTGCCTTTAACGTGCCCGAATAGTTCGCTAACGGTTACGTTGCCTTCGCTGTATTGTGGGCAATTGACCACCACAAAAGGCTCGCTAATGCGCGAGCTCATCAGATGGCAGGCTTTAGCAAATAACTCTTTGCCTACACCACTCTCGCCTGTGATCAGGATGGTTTGATTGAATTTGGCGAACTTTTGAACTTTGTCTAAAGTGTCTCGCATTTTCGAACTGACACCGACTAGATCAACCGCTTGCTTTATTCCCCATTTCTCTAGGGACTTGACGCGGACCTGGAAGGCCACATCCGTCATGGTTTTGTCAGTTTCGCGGCTAACTTTCGTAGACGGAAACGGAACCACGTTAGCGGTACTATCGCTCTCCATAAATGCAAGACACACGAGGCCGGGAACCGCCCTTATCCTCTACCTACTCTGGACCATACCAACTGTTTTTCCGCAAGATGCGCGTAGGGTCCTGTCCCATAAATAGCATGGCTTTTGCCGGCGGCCTATTCTGATCGCGACGAAAGCCATGTTATTTATGGGTAGTACCCTAAGTTACAGAATCAGGCTAGTTGTCGTCTGGCGAGGTCGGCGAATGGTCCCGCCTGATTCATCAACTCAGTGTAAGTCCCGGTCTGTGCGAGTTCACCATTTTGCAGCACGAATATTCGATCCGCATTGATGATCGTGCTCAACCGGTGCGCGATGACGATTCGGGTCGCCTGCATCGCGTCCAAACTTTCCGTGACTTTTCTTTGGGTTTCATTGTCCATGGCGCTGGTCGCTTCGTCAAAAAAGACAATGCGGGGCCGGTTTACCAGCGCTCGGGCAACCATTAGCCTCTGGCGCTGCCCCCCGGAAAAGGTGCCGCCTCCCTCCGAGACCACGGTGTGCATGCCCATGGGCATATTCTTGATGTCCCGGTCTAGACCAGCCATTCTCGCTGCTTCCCAAGCGTCGTTCACGCTTAGGTTGGTATGTGAACCGATAATGTTCCGATAAATGTCGGTGGGCATCAGCCGGCTGGATTGCAGGACAACGCCGATCTGCTGGCGAACTTCGCGGATATCCAAAGAAGACATTTCCTGGCCGTCGTAAAAAATTGCGCCTGATTCGGGTTTTTCGAAGCCAAGGAATAACCGCAAGAGCGTCGACTTGCCCGAACCTGATCCTCCAACTAGAGCCACGAACTCGCCAGGCCTGATGCGCAGCGAGATATCTTTCAAAATCAATGGTGCATCCTGGTTGTATCGGAACGAAAGGTGGTAAACCTCCAACTCACCGCTCAACTCGCCGGGGTGGGCTTTTGCCTCATCGATTTCGGGTTGGGCTTCGATAACGGGCCGAAGCCGCTGGAACAAAGGTAAGATCATTAAAAGATCCAACACGACCGTACTCAGTGACAACATGCTTGAGAGGACGTTGGTAAATACTCCGTTAAACGCCACGAATTGGCCGGTGGTCATGTTGAATTTCTCTTGTCCCTGCGCAGCCTGATCCTTGAACCAGCCATATAAAAGGAATAGCAGAGCCGTCGCGATCACGGGATAAACCCGGCTGAAAACTTGAACGATATTCCCGAGAAATTCGACTCGGAAGGCCAGCCTTTTCTGAGTCGAGAACTTCCTGGTCCATTCCCGGAACGCAGAATCTTCGGCGCCGGACACTCGGATTTTCGCAACCCCGTTTATCAGCTGCAGAACCAAGCCTGTAATTAATCCTCGGATGCGGAACATCTGCCGCTGGTTCGTCAGCTGCATCAAGTTGATGCAGAGCGGTAAGATCACGGAGAAACCGATAAGACCGAACGCCGCCCAGGCCATCTTGGCGTTGAACGTAAAAAGGAAGATGCCGGTTATCAATGTGCTGATAGCACCGACGATGGCTTGAGTACCGGATTGAGAAATAGCCTGCCGAATCTGTTCGACTCCCAATGCCCGGTCTGTGAGGTCACCTGAGGTATAGTCGCGAAAGAATTGAGATGGCAGGTTGAGTAGACGGTCCCAGACGCCTGCTTGTACGGAATAATCCATTTTGCCGGTCAGGCGGAGGACGGCGATCGAACGAGTTAGTTCGAAAGCGAATGTGCCTAAGGCGGCCGCGAAAAGCCCAACGGCAAATTGAGCCAGTTGACTGCGATCGGCAGCGGGAATAACGCTGTCGATGATCTGACCGCTGAAGTACGGCGTTACCATTCCCAAAAACCCAACTAACACTCCCATCAGGCTGATGGTGCGCAGATCGGCGTGACAAGTCCGCATGCCGAATTTAATCAGGTCCCAAGCACCAAGCCGCCTTTCCGGTAGAGGCGTATATAAAGAAACGGCGAAGGGCGACAGAGTGGCAGCGCTTGAAGCAGTAACCACAACGCGTTCCACCGTGCGTGGGTCCGCTAACTCATACGTCGTGTGTCCGGTTTTCAAAATCGCGACTGGCTCGAGGGTGCCCTCGCGAAACGCTAGCAATGGGCCATGATCGACTTCCCACCACTCGCCTCGGAGCGCTATGGTGCGGTACCGGAACCGGGAAGCCTTTGCGATCGCTGCGAGTTTATCGCTGACTTGAAAAAGATCGGCTGGGACCTTGACCTGAATGCCGGATGCCTCTCCTACGAGCCGGCAAGCGATGACCAGGGGATTGCCGGAAGGGTCGGCGAGCAGGCCGGCCGTCTGGAGTTCGCGACGAGTCGCCAGCACGGAGGCGATTTCGCGCAGAGCGGTATCGCGCGACCGCAAACCGGACGCCTCTCGCGCACGCAAGCGATTAAAATCATCAACAATTCTGAGCTTCTTATTGATGAACTCGCATTGGCACAACACCTCGTGGAATAGCCCAAGGCCGATCCAGAAAGTAGGTTGGGTGATGCTGGCAGGAGAGGAAAAACATGACAGCAGGTTATCGTCATAAGATTCGATCCATGTGTCCGAAGACAGAGGAAGGATAGGAACCCCTTCACCGGATAAAGAGACTCCTTCCATACCCATGTAAAGCGCTTCTCCGCGCAGGACCTGTATCCACACGATCCCGCGGCGCGCTCGAGCGATCTTGCCGCGAGGCAGTAACACTTGCTTACCGCCGACGAGAACCTCATCCGCTTTTGGTAGTGGCCTCGTATCGCGCGAGACACTGGCAGAAAGCTGTTCGAGCCAGTGATCGATGAGTTGGCTGAGAGTAGCAGCGTATTCGTGATCGCGTGCCAGCCGTCTCAGATCATCTTGACGCAGCCCGACCAGCTCCGAGCCTTCGCGACCGGTGAGCAAAAAACAGTAACCGTGCGCTTGCTTGTTAAAGTCCATCCCGAAAATCAAGGAACCTGGCTCCAGCGAAAGGAAGTGTGACCGCGGGCCGGTAGCTTCGCCGGCTTCGAGCTGCACGGTGAAAATTTCAATCCGGCCCGTGGCGATAAACCAGACGTTCTCAGATCCTTCAACGACGAAAGATTGGTTCAACCGGAGGACCTGTAGTTCACCGGATTGAATGAGAGCGTTACTAAGAGCTGCTGAAATGGCCGGCATAAGACTGGACCTATCAGCGGTCCACTCTACGGCAGCGGAATATTCCGGCTACGCCGGACCATTCCGCTGCACTGGCGGAAGATGTTGTTAATAGTATCTCGTTCATTCTTTCAGATAGGCAGTTAGATAGGCGCTAACGCCTATCTAACTGCCCATAGCCTGCGTTCTTAAAAAATCGCCGACGATTTTTTAAGAACGCAGGCTGGCTAGTGGCTTATCAATTTCGAGTACGGTCCTCCTGCGTTTTTCATCGATTCATGAGTTCCTCGTTCCGCCACTTTCCCGTATTCCAAGACGATGATTTCGTCGCAGTCCCGGATACTACTCAGCCGATGCGCCACAATTAAACAAGAGCAACCGCGACGCCGCAGATTTTGATCGATCTGTTCCTCGGTGCTCGGATCCAAAGCGCTGGTGGCCTCGTCCAGGATCAACAAACTCGGCGAGTTGACCAACGAACGCGCAATCTCCAGGCGTTGACGTTGTCCCCCCGAAAAGTTAACCCCACCTTCAGAGACTTGGCTGGACAGACCGCCTTGACGGGAAGCGACTACATCGGCGATGGCTGCATCCTTGCAGGCTTGTGTGATGTGCAAATCTGGTATCCCGGTGTCCCACATGGTAAGGTTGTCTCGAACCGTGCCTTCGAACATAAAAATATCCTGATCGACCATCGCGATCGAATTATGCAAAAGGCGTGGCGGGATTTTGTCTCGAGGGACACCGTCCAAGAGTATCTCTCCGCTCCAGGGCTTAAAAAGCCCGGCAACAATCTTGGAAACCGTAGACTTACCACTCCCACTTCCACCAACTAGCGCTACCCGATGCCCTGGCCGAATACTGAAGCTGAGGTCCGCAATCAGCGGCGGCGCCAGCGGATTGAAACCGAAGGTCAGATTGCGCACATCGAGCTGACCGCTGAGCTTAATCGTCGCGTCAAACCGCGGGTCGACTGACTGTTCTTGGAGATACGCCGAGTCTATTTCGTAGCGCAGAACATCATCCAAACGATTCAAATCGGAACCGGTCTCTTGTAACACGTTACCAAAGGTTACAAAAGAGGTAATCGGCTTGGTAAATCCGTCCATCAGCGACTGGAAAGCAACCAGCAAACCGATAGTTAGATGCCCGTCCATGACCCGCCAGCCGCCTAACCCGAGGATCGTGGCAGTGATCAGGGCCTTGGTAAACGGCGGAACGGCGGAGAGACTTTGACCATAAAAATCCATCTCTTGTTCGGCCTGAATGGTCTTGGCTTGATAGCCTCCCCAACGGGCAAAAAACTCGTTCTCGCCGCCTGTCGCTTTGAGAGTTTCGATCATCTGCACGCCGTTCATCGAAGTACCCATTAGTTTTCCGCGCTCTTGCAGAAGCCGGAAACTCGCGTCAACTCTCGGGCGTTGAACCAGTTTGACGCCGAGGAGGTTGAGCATGGCCAAAGAGACGCACGCCAGGGTGAGCCAGACATCGTATTGAAACATTACCAGGGCGAAAAACAGGAGCGCCATCAGGTCAAGAGCCGTGGTTACCATTTTGTCGGACAGCACCTTGGCCACTTTGTCATTGATCAGCACCCGCGAACCGATCTCACCCGCATAACGCTGGGAGAAAAACTCCATCGGCAGCCGGATAACATGGGTAAAAAATTTAGCGGATGTGGTTAATGCCAGCTTGGTCTCCAGTCGCAAAAGGAAGTGCCTCTGCAAGGCGACAAGGAAGAGCATGAAAAGAATCGAGACCCCCATGGTCGAAAGCAGGGGACGCAAAATGTCAGTTTTATCGCCGATGAGAAATTCATCGATAAAAACGCGCGTGAACGAAGGGTTAACAATGTTGGGGATGATCAGCAGCAGCCCCGTCAACAACGCGTAACTCAACCCGATCTCGAAACCAGAAACCCGCCGGCGCAATGCTGCTGCGAGACTCGGCTTTTCTCCGCCCGGAGTAAAACTCGGACCTGGCTGAATAGTTAGGACAACGCCGGTGAAAGAAGCCTCGAGCTCTTCGAGCGCAACTCTGCGCGGTCCAGTCGCAGGATCATTAAGATAAACCTTACCCTCGGCGACCCCTTCATATACCAAAAAATGATTGAAATTCCAATAGAGGATCACCGGCGGCTTCATCTTCAGCAGAGCCTCTAGCTCGCAGCGGATACCCTGACTCACCATCCCGTACCGGCGGGCCGCTTTGAGTAGATTACTCGCCTTACTACCATCCCGGCCGACACCGCATTCCAGTCGGAGTTGTTCCAGCGGAATCCAGAGATTGTGATAGCGAAAAATGACGCCCAGGGCGGCTGCTCCGCATTCCACCGCCTCCATCTGCAACAAGGTTGGGGTGATCACTCGATCCGGAAGCCGCTCTTCCGCTGGCAGACTGGGTACGCTCATTAATTCTTGATTCCCAGGATCTCTTTGATTTTTGGAATGACGAACTCGACCGGGGGCTTACGCTCAACCACGATGGATGCTTGGGCTAACGTGCCGCTGAAAATACCCGTAGGCGGGCCCTGTGACGAAGACCATTTGTAGCCGCTCTTGGTTGTCGGATCAGGATACAGTTCGGCGGTTACTTCAATGGGCGCACCTTTTGACGTGAGGTCCTTAACTAGTTCGTCGTTTCGCAAAACGACTTTCATCCCGTCCGGCGTACTTGGAAAATAGGAGACACTCGAAACCTTTCCCAGGATGAAACCGTACTCCTCCGCTTTCACCGTCGAAGGCGAAATCTGGATCTCCTGACCCGTTATTACCTTTTTGCCTTGTCCGGCCGGCACGTAGATCACCGCCTCCATCTTGGCGTCTTCCGCCTCCACCGTAATGATCCTGTCCTTGGAGCTGACGGGAGATCCTCTTTCCACTAACTTTTCAATGACCCGGCCGCTGTAGCGGCAGATGACCTTAGTGCCGGCGTCTTTCTCTTCCCGGAGTTGGTTCAAGTCCAGGGCGCTTTGATTAATTTCTTTGAGACGCGCGTTTCGCTGGGTTTGAGTTTCCCGGACCAGTTTAATCTCGCTGGTCCGGATCTCGCTCATCTTTACTTGGGTATCGGCCGCTTGTAATTGCACCGCATAAAGAGCGTCTCTGGCTTTGTTGACCGAAGCCTGAGTAGTCAACCCTTTCTGGAGAAGGTTTGATTGGTTGTCGAATTCGGTTTGGTCAGCGTCAATTTGCACTTTATAACTCTTTTGGGCCGCCTCCATCGCCTTCTCTTCCTTCTCGTAGTCGGTAATCGCAGCGTTATCGCTTTTGGTTTCACGGGCGGTCATATCGGCATCTTGCGCCTGCAAAAGTTTGAGCTGCGCTTCCTGGGTCCTGATCTTTAACTCCAATTCTGACTGGCTCATCGTAGCCACGATCTGGCCGGTCGTAACTTCGTCACCAGGTTTGACCAGGACTTGGGTAACAAACCCGTCATTAGCGGCAGCCACGTCGTAGACAGCGCCTCCCCGAATCAGAATTCCACTTCCGCTAACCGTGTCCGGAATTCGCCCCAGAAAACCCCAGAGCAGGATCAGAAACAGGATTAGACCTAAGGCCGAGACCGCCAGCCAGCCGGCCGGCGAGGTAATCGACATTAAGTAATCAAGTTGCTCGGGGGAGGAGAGGCGCTCCAAAGCGGCTCTCCGAAAGATGCTCCGTTCGGTGGCGCCGTTGCTACTGGTGCCATGGTGGCCGGCCTGAGATGTATTTGATGTTTGGCTCATAGTTCCGGTCCTTCAAAACGGGGCCCACCGGTTCTCTCACATCTGGAACTGTCTCGAAAGCTTGCTCGGTTATATTCGCTTGTTCGACTGCTTTCGGAAATCCGGGGACCCGCAGCGCGGTCTCTTGCGACAGCAGGGTCGCAGTTTCATATCTCAAGTCGACAATAGCGTTGGCCAGAGCTAAGCGAAAATCGACCAACTGAGTTTCCGCGGTCGTCAGTTGCTCTTCCGACTGGATAGTCTCGAACATGGTGGTTGCACCTCGGCGAAACTTTTCCCGCATGTCGTTAAAGGACTTTCTGAACGCAATCACCGCATCATGCTGAGTCTCGACGTCCGAACCCAGTTCTTGAATGGTGTCCGCACTCGCGGTCACGCTTGCGGCGATTGTAGTAGAAAGATCCTCCATCTGAATGATAGCTTGGTTCAGGTCGGATTGGGCCAGCACTACACCCCCCTTGGAACTGTTGTTGGCAAACGGCCAAGCTAACTGCGCTCCAAGCGATAAATCCAAACCGAGCTTGGTGCCTCGCTGGCTCTGGCCACTTGAGCTCGTTATCTTTTCGTTGTTGATGTCAGTCCCGATTCCGGTGGTTAGACTCGGGTATATAATGAGATCTTCCTTCGCTTTGGCTAAGCTCACCTGTTTTGACCTGATTGTCTGCAAGGCAGCAGCTCGATCGAGCCTCCGAGCCAGAGCCTCATCCACCAAAGCATCGGTGTTCAAGATTCTCGGCTGATGCTCGCTGACATCGGGGAAAGATTGAAATGCGAGCGGCAACCGGTGCAGTTGATCAGTTCTCAGACCGATGGTGATCGCCAGTTTCTTGGCAGCATCATAAACGGAAACTAATGCCTGTGTCCGTTGCGCGAATGACTGCGAACGACGGCCCTCGGCCAGCGTGACTTCACTGTAAGGAACTCCGCCTCCCTCCGCCATCTGCTTAGATAAATCCTCAAGAATAGAGTCAACCCGATAGGCGCGATCTTGCAGCGCAAATTTCTGCAAAGCGGATACCATTCCCCAGTACGCCTGGGCCGTGTCTGAGGCCGTCTTCTGAGCCTGGTTCCGTAACGTTAGTAACCTGCCTTCGTAATCGATGCGTGCCTCAATCTCTTCTGCGTCGTTGTACAGGACGCCAGCTTTCTTGAAGACCGGGATGTTAGCGGTCATCACAATTCGGTTCGTAGTCGGAGGGTATTTGTTGTTACCGGCCTGATCCACCCAGATCGGTTGATACAAAATAGACATGTCAATCCCGTTTCGAAATTTTTTGCTCAGTGAAACTTCCGTATCGATCGAGTCCGTCGCCTTTAGTTCCTGGCTCTGAACCGCTTGGGTAATTGCGCTGTTGATAGTCGAACTGCTGGCCGGGATGCCAACGGAACGAAAGATGGAGGGCAGCGCCGAGCTTAGCACTTGCTGATTCGCGTCCAGAGAGGTATTGCTGGCTTCCGCTGGAATCGAGTGGGCGTATTTAGCAATTAATAGTGCCGTAGTGTCGAAGTCGCCTACCTTTTGTTGAAGTTTGCCTTTCGCCGATTGCGAGTCTTCGGAAGATAGTCGCAAGTCTTTGTTTTGAACGAGTGCGATTCTCACTGCGTCGAGCAACGAAAGAGAGAACAGACCTGGCGGCGTGAGTTCAGTTAATGAGAGCGCGGATTCGAATTTCTGATCAAACTCCTCTGCCTGCTGTTGCGTGATTCCGCCGACTACCTCACCTGTTCCGCCTGGACCGGTCGGGCTCGGCGATGGTAGTTGCCCAGGTGGGATCAACGGCTTTATCTCATTGCGGTTACCTCCATGCTGCGGAAGTTCAATGGGTGCGCTTGAGGTTGGTGTGGGCGACGGTATCGCCGGTGGAACTGCCGGCGTAGTTTGAGCTTGCCCGGCAACTAAGAGGGTTGTTTCAAAGCCGATCAAACCGGCAATGCTTAACAAACTGAAGCGCAAAACATCCAACTTCGTCCTGCGATAATGAAGAGATTCCATGGCAGATGTTCAGAGCGAGGGTCAGAGCCTATCCTTAACGCCGTTTTGGCATAAGCCTCCGATCTAAACAAGTGCGAAAAAAAGTGAATCTGCTTTACCGTTTTTTCTCGGTTCGTTTACGATTCCTACGAGCTTATGGAAGTTGCGGTTGAAATCGTTGAGGGCAAACCAGTTCTGGTGTTTTCCCGGCGTCTTGATGATGAAGCCGCCGGACGATTCAGTCGAGAATTAGGCCTTTGGGTTGAACGGTTACTCACAAAAGGAATGTCCGATTTAGCGATCGAATTTTCCGGGGTCTCATATATTACCAGCGCGATACTCCGGTCGCTCTTGTCGATGGCTAAGCGAGTGCGAGCAAGGGGTGGGACCCTTTGTATCCTGAACCCCAGCGCTGAAATCCAAGAAACATTTGGAGTCATTGGCTTTCGGGAGATCTTTGAATCTTATGGCGGCAAATTCAGGCTGAGCCTTCCGGCGGTCCCGCTACCACAGCGTACCCCGGCCGAGACTGCCCAACTTGATATTATTGTCGGCAATCGCGTGTTCGCTTGCGCCGACGGTGATACTCTTGGAACTGAAGGATCGTTAGGGCCTGAGTTGTTTTCGGACTTGCCTGGCGTCGCCGCCCGACCCGTCCGCTTCCAAAACGCCGGCAGTCACTGGGTGGCGCTTGTGGGGGCCAACCCCGGATCTATTGTTCGCGTCGATAGTCAAGTGGTGGCTCCGGGCCAAGAAGCTATTCTTAAAGACGACCACGTTCTTCAGATCGGTGAGGTGAGAGTCCGCGTTCACGTGACCTTACCCGAAGGCACCAGCCGTGAAGGCGAATCGATTAATGTCCAAGTCCAAGGCGTGTTCTCCCAAACCGCAGAATGGATCGACAAGGCGTTGAAGGAGTGAGGGCCGCGGAAATGACAAAATGACAGATGACAAATGGAGGCGTGACTCGCTCAGCGCTCCTGGAGGGGAGCCGCTTTTGACCGTCCTGAGTCAAAAAACCGTCTCTGAAAGATTACGTTTGCCGATAGTCAGCGCGTGTTGGCAGGCGGCTCCCGCGAACGTTTCCTGATGCCCGCCACGACCTGCAGCGTCTCCGTTAGCTCAATGATCCAAATTTTCCGAGCAACCACACGCGGAGACGTTTGCGGGAGCCGCCCGCTAACACACGTTTGGTGAAACCACGATTTTAAGCATGATGCCGCCAGCGGTCTGCCGCAGTCAAAAGCGGCCCCCCTCCAGGAGCGCTGAGCGAGTCACGCCTCAATCAGCCATCTGCTATCTGTAATTTCCCGGGCTCCGGCGCCTCCGCTATTAATATAGAGCCGTTGGCCACAGCATGGTGGCCGCTCGAATAACTCTGCTTTGCTGTCAATGCAATTTGCACGAGATTGTGGCGTTTCGATTGCGATATTACGCATCTTGAAGCAATGCGATTTCGTTAATGCTCTGAAGATAAGGCACTTACAACTTAGGCTCAAAAATTGCTAAAACGATGATCGCAAAGCCGGATTTCATGAGAGCGCTGATAATTGATGATGAAAAAGCAATCCGGAGTTCAACCGTCATTGCTATCCGAGCTGAGGGACATGTTGCCGAAGGTGCTGACAGTAAAGCGGTTGGTCTCCTGAAATTGCAGGAGGACGCTTACGATCTCGTCTTTCTCGACCTTCGCCTTGGAGATGAAGACGGTCTCGAAGTTCTGGAAGACATCAAACGAACATTTCCGCAAGTCCAGGTCGTGGTCTTTACTGCTTACGCATCAGTGGCTTCTGCAGTAACCGCGATGCAGAAGGGAGCCTTTGATTACCTGGAGAAGCCTTTTACTCCGGAGAACCTCCGTCAAATCTTGGGCCGGGTCGAAAAACAGCGGAAGCTTGAAACCAAGATCGTCGAGTTGCAGCGCGAGATCGATCGCCAGAATCCGAGCGTCGATTTTTCTTCGGAAGACCCGGCCATGAAATCGGCGATAGAAATTTTGTTCAAAGCTGCGCCAACCCAAGCGGCCATCCTTTTGTTGGGGGAGAGCGGTACGGGCAAGAGTGTTTTGGCAAGGGCCATTCATGACCGGAGCGAAGCGAGAGACGCGCCTTTTGTTACCGTAAGTTGCCCTAGCCTGTCTCGCGAGTTGCTCGAGAGCGAACTATTTGGGCATGTGAAAGGCGCTTTTACGGGCGCGATCAGAGATACCTGGGGCAAGGTCGCGGCTGCGGAGGGTGGAACCTTGTTCCTCGACGAAATTGGCGAACTGCCCCTTGAGATCCAGCCGAAACTACTGCGTTTACTCCAAGAGCGGCAGTACGAGCGGGTCGGTGAACACAAGATCCGGGTTACCAATGCCAGGGTCATAGCGGCGACCAATAACGACCTAAAAGAACGAGTGCGGGTCGGGAGTTTCCGCGAAGATCTTTACTATCGGCTCGACGTGATCTCGGTTCGGATCCCGCCTCTGCGGGAGCGACTGCATGACTTAGACCGGATCACTAAATCGTATCTCGAATTCTTTTCTCGCCAGCTAGGGCGGCCCCGCTTGGCGTTTAGTGATGGCGCGTTAAAGAGACTCAACAGTTATCGGTGGCCTGGTAATCTTCGAGAACTGAGAAACACGATTGAACGAGGGGTAATCCTATCGCCGGACGACTTTCTCAGTGAAAGGTTTATACCAGAAAATCCCCCAGCGCCTCTCGACGCCAGGATTTCAATCGGGAGCGATGTCAGTCTGGAAGCTTTGGAGGAGGCTCATATCCGTAGCATTTTGGGACGGGCATCCAGCTTGGATGCGGCGGCGAAGACCCTGGGGATAGACCCGGCGACCCTGTACCGGAAACGGAAGCGGCTCAATCTGCAGTGACGCAGGCTGTTGGCCCTTAGAGAGACGTCGATGTCTTCTAAGCGCTTGACTTGAAGGGACTTCGGTATCCTCATGATGGATGCTTTTGAATATAAAGCTGGCAATACAATTTTGCGGTGCAGCCGCAAAATTGCATCACAGCCTGGATTGTTGAGGGATCGTTGACGATTCTTCAACAATCCAGGCTTATGCTGCGTTGGCGACTTACACTCGGCCTGCTGGCCACGTTGATCATTTTGTTGACTGTAGGGGTCTATGGGGTCTGGCTATTTAATGACCTTGGACGCGCCGTCGACAAGGTTTTGTGCAACAACTACGACAGTATCCGCGCCTGTTCTTCCATGCGGGTGGGTACCGCTCGGGTTAACATTTTCTACTCTCGCGGAATAGACCGGCCAACTTTGCCCTACGACCAGACTGATCCGCTAGATAAAACCGAAAAGGATTTCCAAGCCGCCATTCCGATCCTGGAGCGGAACGCCAAGGATCCGGAACAAAAGCGACTGGTGAGCGAGTTAAAGCAAGCGGTTACGGATTACATCAGTGTTTACCGGGAAACGTTCCGCCAATATTTCGCTCATGACCCTGCGATCCACGAGTCTTGGGCTCGGATTCCGGAGCTGACGCTCAAGATCACGAACCTGAGCCAGAACATCCTAAGTATTAATGAAAAGCAGATGTTGGAGGCCAACCAGGAGGCGCGTCGCAAGTCAGCGGATTCGATCCGGCTTCTATTAATTGCGATGGTGAGTTCCGTCATCGTTTTCATTTTCACCTACGCCAGGCTCGGCCGTTCACTAATTGATCCGATCCGGAGGTTGACCCACTCGATTCGAGATCTGCGTTCCAGGGAATTCGAGAATCTCCTTCCGGTGCAGAGCCGGGATGAACTCGGTGAGCTCACCAATGAGTTCAATCGCATGGCTCAGGAGCTCCGCAGCTTCTATCGGGAAACGGATCGTAAACTCATCGAGTTAAACCAAATTATCCGGGCTCTGCTCACTACGTTGCCCTATCCTCTGTTTATCCTGGACGAACACGATCGCATCTCCCGGATGAATCCGGCTGCTGAAAGTCTCATGACGAATCTGGGCGCCGGAAGCGATTTGCCGTCGCAAGTCAAACGCCGGCTGGTAGACGTTTCCCGAGGCGGTACCGATTATCGGCTGGACGATCTCAAGCAAGCTTTACTGTTCAGAATCAACGAACAGGAAACGTATTTCTTGCCCCGAATCTTTCCCGTTATCCTCGAGGACGGAACATTCACTGGGCGCGCAGTGATGCTGGTGGATGTGACGCGCTTCCGCTGGTTAGACGAAGTAAAAACCGATTTGCTGGCGACGTTGAGTCACGAAATCAAGACGCCTTTGACCGGCATCCGACTGGTCCTCCATCTTTTGCTCGAGCAACGCACTGGCAAGTTGTCGAGCTCACAGGAGGAATTGGTGATGACGGGCTGTAATGAATGTGAGCGGTTGCTCAAAACGCTCAAGAGCATTTTGGATCTGGCCCGGATGGAAAGCGGGCAGGACCTATTGGATCTTGTCCCGGTCTCGCCGGCCCAATTAGCGCGAGAGGCTTACGATCATTTCCTGGAATTTTTCGATCAATCTTCGCTGCAGCTGGAATTGGATGTGTCGCCGGATCTGCCAAAAGTGTCGGTTGATAGCACCCGCATCTCGTTAGTGCTTACTAACTTCTTATCAAATGCCCTCAAGTACAGTTTCCCTGGTACGCAGGTAGACCTCCGGGTCCAACAACTCAGCGAGCAATTCGTCCGCTTTAGTGTGACCAACCGCGGTCCCGGATTGTCCGATCTAGAGCAAGCCAAGGTATTTGATAAGTTCTATCGGGCGGAAAAACAAAGTATCCGGGACGGTGTAGGCCTGGGCCTATCCATCGCCCGGCAAATTGTGCAAGCGCACGACGGCCGTATCGGGGTAAAAAGCGAGCTTAATGGTCTGACCGAGTTCTTCTGTGACCTCCCGGTCGCGGTGAGCGTAGAGCAGTTGGTCGAGGTGTGAGGTAGGGCTTCAGCGAGCTCAGTCGAGACGGCGAAAATCTTTGGTGGGGCGAGGCTCCCGAAAGACTGCGAGTCTAACCAGGGAATAAAGGTGCGTCGCTTGGATTTCGTGCGCTGCGCCTAAGATCGCGCCGAGCCGTGGCCCAACGATAAACCTCGGCTCGGCACGCTTGATGGCCGAACATCGTTACTAGTGTATTGAACACCAGGGGCTTCGTTATAACGTCGGGTCTTTCGGGAGCCTCGCCCCACCAGTTTTACTCCCTACTGTCAAATTGAACCCGCGCTTTCTCGCGGTCTGTACGAACCGATCTAAGAGCTTCTCCTCAATAAAGGTAAACGCTACGTCCAGCCCACCGCCGGCGTAGGCCCGTCCTATTTCGGCTTCTACGCTGGTCGGCTCACCAAAGGCAGAAAGAAATTGATTCGAAACCCATAGTTCGAACAACCGGTTTCGATCTTTAGGATTTTCGCCTTGGCCGATCCGTAAAAGCCAAGACCGAGCGAACAGCGCCAGGACGGCATCTCCGATCCAAGCCTCGTTTCGCAACTGCTCTTCAGGATCCATTTTGACTAATCTCCGGCGAGAAATTCGACAAACAAGTGTATTCAGCGCCTTCGGGTCCAGGCACGCTTCGCATCAGACTCACAGAATTTACCCGCCAGAAACATTCTCGGAACCAATCCTTTTCTGAAAGGATGCGCATTCGCTCTGCAAACCTTCGCGGCAGGTGACGAAATCGAGCGATCGTGATGTGAGGGTAAGAACGCTCGTTTTCTTTTAAAGGAATTATTTTGGAAAACGTGGCTAAAAAGCCAGATTGCAGCTGTTGCAACAGTCCATTCGAACGGCAGCCCACCCACAAAACTCTGGGACGATGAAAGGCGGGAAAACTGCCGATACCGCTCAGAGTCAAGACCGGGAGCTCTTTGAATGAGGCCATGACTTCATTCGCCGTGACCTCTAAGTTCGCGATTTCCGCCGGCGGGACACTTCCCAAAAATAGAATGGTCAAATGAAACTGGGTGGGCCGAGTCCAGCGCACGGCGCGTTGTGGGTCAAAACCCGTTTCCAAGACTTTTCTTACTTCGCTCTGAATTGCCGACAAATGATGGATCACGTCCGGAGGTGGATTAATAGAGAAGAAGAGTCGAACCGGCCCCGTGTCGGTAGGCGGATCCAATCTCTCGAATGTATCGCTTTCCATTACGCTTTCGGTAGGGACGAACTCCTTGGGGGGCGAGCCTCGGAGCGGTTCTAGGTTTTAAGTATTACGTTCCAAGTTGCGCCCTCGTCCCAGCAGCCGAAAATTCATCCCCACCGGACGTCTTAACCAGTTTCTTGATTTTCGTGCCGGCAACGGTAGTGATTTCGGCTTCATGAGAATGATTTGTGGTTTGGTGTTTCTGGCTGCCGGCTGGTTCGTTCTCACTCCCTTGTATGGAGATGTCTCTGAGGCCACTTGCACGGCAGCAGAGAAGTACTCGGTTTCCCACCGAGGCCTGTCTCTGCTGGTGATTCAGGACGGTCACGTCATTTATGAACGTTATTCGGATGGCGATAGCCAGGATAGGGTTGCCTCGATTTTCAGCGGCACCAAGGGGTTCTGGTGTTTGGCTGCTATCGCCGCTCAACAAGACGGAATTCTGGATCTGGATGAACCCGTGAAAGATACCATCACCGAGTGGGCAGATGAACCCGACAAGAAAAATATCACCATCCGCAATCTTCTGAGCTTTACCGCTGGCATCGAACCAGTATTCGCTCTTCATGGCAAAAGGATCCCCGATCGCAACCGCTACAGTATTGCATTGAGAGCCGTTGAGCCTCCAGGCGAAAGCTTCATGTATGGCCCGAGTGAGCTCCAGATTTTTTCGGAGGTTCTCCGAAGAAAATTGCTACGGCGCCATCTTACTCCTCAAGAATATCTGCAGCGACGAATCCTGAGTCCGCTTGGCATCTATGGTGTGGACTTTCGGGAAGACGCCGTCGGTAACCCTTTACTCGCCAGCGGTTTTAAATTGAGCGCCAGAGAATGGGCGCAAATAGGGATTCTGATTCTCAACGAAGGGAAATATGGTCGCCGACAAGTCGTCCCGAGCGGTATGCTGGCCGAACTGTTCCATGGCAGTTCTGCTAACCCGATTTTTGGTATGGGGTTTTGGCTTAACCGGACCGCAAGTGACGACGCCAGCGAGGTCGATGTCGAGAAAATGTTGGATATCCCTTGGCAACGGCAATATTGGCACCATGTCTGTCTGTGCCGGGACGCACCACGAGACCTGATTGCGGCGATTGGCTCGGGTTACCAGCGCGTGTTTGTCATCCCTTCCATGGACCTGATTATCGTCCGCCAGGGCCGCGATGGTCCTTTCTCCGATGCGAGGTTTCTTCGAATCATCCTGGGCAAGGAAAAGCTTCGCGGCTCCCGGCTAGCAGAGGGTTAGCGGTTCGCCGTTCATCGTTGGCGCTTCACGCAGCGACTTATACCCTATGAGTCCCATAGAGCCTGCTTCGGCGCAGTCGCGCGATTGGGGGGGAGGCAGGTCCTATGCTCTGGGGTGCTTTTCTCCCTTTTGCGTTGCATGTCCCGAGAGCTCAACTATTAACTTCGACCAGTAAACAGTGAACCGAGAACTGAGAACTTGATCAACCACAGCCACAGTTTACTTTCCGCTTATTATGGACCTTACGCATGACCACTTCTTTTGGGGACTAGGAGTGGGTATACTTCTTGGGATCATCGGCATTATCTTGACCATCCTTCGACTTTGGGAGGCGCGCCGCGAAGTGGCCCGCTTGCGACGGCATCTGGCCGACAAACTCGAATTGGAAGCCGATGCCACAAACCGGCTAAAAGGGGATCTGCAGAATCTGAAGTCGCAGAACGAAAACCTTAGAATGAAGGTGGCGACTCTCAGCCAGACACCAGACCGCAAACAGCAACGGGATCTGGAAGTATACGCCAGGGCCGAGCGCTACATGGTCTCGCAATCACCTGGTTTCCCCGCAGTCTGGGAACAGGCCAAACGAGTCGCGATGGGCGAGCTCGAGACCGAAGAACAGGGACAGAGCCTTCCGCGCCGCGTATTTAACGCGCTATTGAATCGGTCTCCGAAAGCGGATGATCGAGAGGAGCAGCCGCAGCCCCAGGCTTGAAGTTGTCGGGCCCTTCTTATCCGCGATGATTTCGGGGGGGGAAGATGGCTTGTCGCGCCGTAGGTCTTGCGGAAGACGGAGAAATTCGCGGTTGACGCAGTCTGCTAACGGTGGCAGGCTCTGTCTCCCTTTTTTAGAAAGCTCATGGCAAACACGCGATCAGCAGCGAAACGGTCAAGGCAGACCAATGCTCGTACCTTGCAAAACAAGTCAGTACTCACCGGAATCAAATCGCAGCAGAAAAAGCTGAGTGCGGCGATTGCCGGAGGAGATAAGAGCAAAATCGAAGCCGAACTGGGTCTATTTGCTTCTAGACTCGACAAAGCAGCGAAGCGTGGCGTCCTTCACAAGAATTACGCGGCTCGCCGCAAGAGCCGCGCGACCCATGCCGTGGCCGCGAAGCTGAAAGCTTAGGCCGGGAGCTCCCCGGAGGGGAGCCGCTTTCGACCGTCCGAAGTGGAACGCGCGTTTTTCGAAACGTCGCGTTTGCCTGTAGGGACTGCGTGTTAAAGAGGCGGCTCCCGCAAACGGCTCCTGATGTCACCAGCATCTGTAGTGTCCTTGTTTGACCCTTACGATCGACACGGCTTGGGCGATTCACGCGTTGAGACGTTTCCGGGAGCCGCCCGCTAACGCGACCTTTGGCAGGGCCATGACTTTCGACGCGGTTACACCAGGAGTCTGGGACGATCAAAAGCGGCTCCCCTCCAGTCGATGCGCGGCGGCGCCTGCCAAATCAATTCAGATTGCCCATCAATTCTGGGCGCGACGTTAAGCGACTGAGCTGACAGCCGCTATCCGAGGGATCGTTTAAGAACAACAAAGTTACTTCATACGCAACTGATCGGCAGTACATGCGATCGCAGCTGACCACGAGCCCGGTCAGGTCGACACATACCGGCGTGCTGTCCGGCGATTCTGGTTCAGCGCATACCCGCAACGAGATCTGAGTTCCGAGATCGAATCGCCAGCGCGAACGGAAAACCAAGCCTTGGTCGTTCAGCCGGATATCGCTGTAATTACCGAAAACACAATCAACGCCGTAGTCGAGATAAATGACTATATCCGCCCCCCGGCTGTCCGGTATCGAAGAGTTCATCCGCGCTGCAACCTCTGGGCGTACGGTAGCCGGAGTCGGCCTTCCGTCAAGTTTGGCTCTCCATTTCGCCCTCCACTTCAGCGAGGATGCGCTTAGCTAAACGGCCGAGCAAATAGGTCGTACAAATTGTTAATATGAAACCGCTACCCCAGACTAAATAGTCGTGGAGACCGGGTTGTTTAGTGCCGCGTGCCATTTCAACGCCGAACTGGCCTAGGGTGCCGATAAACGAATAAAGGAACAGGCCTGGAATTTGTCCGAGCGCGACCCACATCAGGCAACGATGCAAGGGAACTCTGGTCAGCCCGTATAAGTAGTTTAGCAGGCTGGATGGGGCCAGCGGGTTCAATTGCGAGAGTACCACGATCTTCCAACCGTGCCTTTCGATTGCCCGGTCAATGAGAGCAAGCCGCCGGCTGTTATGGATCAGTTTTTCGATCCGCCGCCGGCCCAACCACCGGGCAATACAAAAAGCGGCGGCTGCACCCAGCAAGTTGCCCACCAGAACGATGAGGAATCCCCACCATAATCCGAACAGGAACCCGCCTCCGATACTCAGTATTCCGCCCGGTAACAGCAACACATTGCAGACCGCGTACGCGATTGGATAAACGATGCCGCTCCAGAGACCGAGGCTTTCGATGTGCTTTCTGGCGTCACCGATCCAGTTCAAGACCGGATATTGTGAACTCAACAAAAAGATAACTACGATGGCCAGCGCCAGCCCGCCGACTTGTATTATCAGAGTCCAAGGGATCCTATGGCTACTACTACTATATTCCTCGGACGAACTGGGCGAGCTCGGCGGTGGTATCATATGTAAGAAACGGCGTGATCAGATAGACCCCAGGGAAGAACTCTAGCACGGCATCGATGATCTGCTTCGCCAGATCAATACCCATGCGCTTACCTTCCGCCCCTTCTTTACCGGTCATTTTTGAGCGAACAATGTCGGGGATCATAATGCCGGGCACCTCATGGTGCAAAAACTCAGTTTGCCGTCCATTCAGCAGCGGCCAAACCCCCGTGAAGATCGGGACATCGAGGTGGCGGGTCCGCTCGTACATGGTTTTGACCAGTTCTGGATCGAAGACCGGCTGTGTCATTACATAGCTGGCCCCAGCTGCGACCTTTCTTTCCAGGCGCGCGATCTGGGCATCCAGGTTCTTGGCATTCGGATTGAGGGTACACCCCATCACAAAATCAGTGGGGTACTTGATACTTTTACCCGTGAAATTGTACCCTTTGTTCATGCCGGAAATGATTTCCATCAATTTGATGGAATTCACGTCATAGACCGACGAAGCGCCTGGCTGATCTCCAAATTTTGCGGGATCACCCGTAAGCGGGAGAATGTGCCGGATTCCCAGCGCAGAAATCCCGAGCAGCTCGCTTTGCAAACCGATTAAATTCCGGTCCCGGCAGCTAATATGGAGCAACGGCATGATGTTATACTGCTGCTTAAGCATCGCGCCGATGGCGAGGTTGCTAACCCGCAGTATCGCCAGGGAATTATCAGCCAGCGTGATGGCGTCGCTGCCCGCATCGACCAGGTATTGGGCTGCCTTGAAATACCGTTCCAAATCCAGCGTTTTAGGCGGGTCTAGCTCGGTTACAATGACAGTCTGGCCGCTCTTTATCAGGTCTAACAAGCTGGTTTCAGCCGGCCGTCTGCGTTGTAGAGGTTCTTCCAGCCGTTGGATAACCGGCTTTGAAACGACTGGTTTCAGGCCGGCAATGGAAAGCGCCATCTGCCGGATATGTTCCGGTCCGACCCCGCAACAGCCGCCGATTAGTCGTGCTCCTTCCGCTACGAATTCTCGGCTCTCCTTACCGAAGTACTCAGGTGCGGTGTTGTACAGAAAGCGACCCTCGTGATAGCGCGGGTAACCGGCGTTGGGGAAAGCACTGATCAAAAAGTCAGTCGGGATCCTGCGCAAAATACGAACCATGGCGTGCGGCCCGGTAACACAGTTTACGCCGACGACGTTGGCTCCCAGCCTTACCAGCTCCCGAAACGCCTGCAGAATCGGTAAACTCGAAGGTAGACGGCCTTCTTCTGAGCAAACCATGGAACAGATCACAGGAACATCAGAGCTGAGCTGGCGTAACGACGTTAGTGCGATCTTGATTTCATCGAAGTCCAGGAAAGTCTCGAGAAAAACGGCGTCGACTTCAGCCTCGAGCAAGGCTTTTAGCTGAGCGGTGAATACCGCCGCACGATCGATATGTTGGGCGTCGGCTTCGTCACGGTAGATGCCCAGCGGTCCGACACTGCCTGCGACCCAGATATCTTTATTACCAGCAGCCTTTTTGGCTAGCTTTACCGCCGCCTGATTGAGTGCTTCGACCTCATTTTCCAGGCCGTGTTTTGCCAGCCGGACCGCATTTGCTCCGAAGGTGTTGGTCTCTAACAGGTGAGAGCCGGCATCGACATAGCTCTCATGGACCTTGCTAACCACGTCCGGTTCCGTGACGTTGAGCTGTTCTAGGCACACGTCTAGCGCTACCCCGGACGCCAATAGTTCGGTTCCCATGGCGCCGTCTCCACAGACGATCGACTCCTGTAGCACTTCGAGTAATTTTGTACCCATAACGTAATACCCCGCGGTTTGCCCCTGGAGGCGAAATAAAGACGCTCTCCCGGCTTTGTCACCTAGATCTTGCAATTAGCCTGCCCGGACGCCGGGAGGAGACCCGCTTTTGAGCATAAACAGGCACCTGCCATGATCGCGCCCAAATCATGGCGCGGCCCTACACATTCCTGGACGGGAGCCGCTTTGCAAGGGGGTCCGCGCTGAACCCGTATTCATCAAGCATAGCGTTTGCTAAAGTGAGGTGTGTTGGCAGGCGGCTCCCGCGAACGTTCCTTTATTTTGCCACCCCGTGTACGTTTCTTTTGGTCCCGCCTATCCAACGCCTTCCTGATATTAACGCGTGGAAACGTTTCCGGGAGCCGCCTGCTACACTACCCTGGGTTGTTTGCCGATCTTTGGCGCGATCATGCCAGGTGTCTCTTAACGGTCAAAAGCGGCTCCCCTCCAGGCGTTGGGCGATAACACTCTCAATCTGTCATTTGCTATCTGTCATCTGTCATTTTCTCTGCCGGGGATCGAACGCATCCCGTAACCCGTCCCCCGCGAACGTTCCTTTATTTTGCCACCCCGTGTAACGTTTCTTTTGGTCCCGCCTATCCAACGCCTTCCTGGTATTAACGCGTGGAAACGTTTCCGGGAGCCGCCTGCTACACTACCTTGGCTAGTTTGCCGATCTTTGGTGCGATCATGCCAGGTGTCTCTTAACAGTCAAAAGCGGCTCCCCTCCAGGCGTTGGGCGATAACACCCTCAATCTGTCATTTGCTATCTGTCATCTGTCATTTTCTCTGCCGGGGATCGAACGCATCCCGTAACCCGTCCCCTAGGAAATTCAACGCCAGCAAAGTGCTGCCCATCGCGATCGCCGGAAAGACTAGTAACCACCAATAACCTTTTATGGGATTGATCACCTGAGCGGCATCACTCAGTAACAAACCCCAGCTCGCCAACGGCGCTTGAATGCCGACTCCGAGAAAACTGAGAAAGGACTCGTCCAGAATCACAGAAGGCACGGTCAGTGTCAGATAGACGATGGCTACGCCAATCAGGTTCGGTAAGAGATGTTGCCAGATTATGTTCCAGTGGCTCTGACCAATGCTCCGGGCGGCGACTACGAACTCCTGCGATTTTAAACTGAGCACCTGACCCCGAATGATCCTGGCCATAGTCAGCCATTCAGTAAAGCCGAGGCAAGCGACCAGGATGAAGATTTTCGAATAACCTACCAAGCTTTGAAACCCATGGGTGGCCAGGTTTGCGCGCAGAATAGGATCGACAGCGCTGATCAAGATCAAGAGAAAGATGAGACGGGGAATCGCGTAGAGGATATCGACTAATCGCATCATCAGGGAGTCGACTGATCCTCCTAAGTAACCGGCGATCATGCCGTAGGTGATTCCAATGGCGAAACTGACTGCGGCGCCAGCGATACCGACTAACAGTGAAATTTGGGCGCCAAGCAAAACCCGGTAAAGCAAATCCCGTCCGTTCAAATCGGTGCCGAATGGATGGAGCCAAGATGGCGGCAAAAAACTGTTCTGGCTGGCGTTGGCGCCCGCCGTCGGCAGTAGGTGCGGTCCGATCACCGCGGCCGCCGCTACCAGGACTAGCACCGATAGCGAGACAATGGCGGCGCGATTTCGCCGGAGCCTGACCCAAGGCGAACGGGTGTTAACCATACAGAACGATCCGCCGGTCAAGCCAACCGTAGAGGATATCTACCATCAGGTTGAACCCGACGAGCAGCACGCAGTACACGATAACGATGCCGCCTAAAAGAAATCCGTCCCGGTTAAGGACTGAATTCACAAAGAAACCACCAGCCCCAGGTATAGAAAAAATGTTCTCCACCACTATGGATCCCGTTAGCAAATTTGCCGCTAACGGCCCCAGAAAAGATACCACGGGCAAAACTGCGACTTTGAGGGCGTGTTTATAAATGACTTGGCTCTCCGGCAAGCCTTTGGCGCGCGCGGTGCGAACAAAATCCTGTGTTAGAGCTTCTAACATGCTGGCCCGGGTCAGCCGCGCAATGTAGGCGGCATAGGGAGCAGCTAAGGTGATGGATGGCAGAATGAGACTCCTTAGCGTGCCCCAGCCGCCGACCGGGAGAAGCTGCGTATAGATGGCGAAGATCAGGATGAGCAAAGGGCCGATCACGAATGACGGTAGCGAAATCGCCAACAGAGCTCCCAGCATAGCGGAACGGTCGATCCAGGAATGCTGGTACGAAGCTGCCAGCGAACCCACTAAAACGCCGCCAACCGTAGCCAATACAAAAGCAATGCCGCCCAGGGTCATTGAGACCGGCAACGCGTCGGCCAGAATCTCGTTGACGGACCGGTCCCGATATTTGGTCGATAATCGGAGATCCCCATGTAAAAGGTCACCCAAGTAGCCGAAATATTGGTTCAAGATCGGCCCATCCAATTTGTACTTCGCTAGTAACGCCTTCTCGATGCGTTCCGGCAGCTTCCGTTCCCGGTCGAAGGGCCCGCCTGGCATCAGCCGAATCAAAAAGAACGTGATGCTGACCACGCAAAACAAAATCACCACCAAACCCAGCATCCGCTTCGCGATGAACCGAATCATTAGAAATCGGGGTTATGGTAAGCAATGCGAGAGAAGAATGACAAATGACAAATGACTAGAGCGCCAATCGTTTCTGCCCAGCGCCTGGAGGGGAGCCGCTTTTCACTGTTGCGAGACTTCTGGCGTGATCGCGCAAAAAATCATGGCGTGACTCAACGTGGTGCAGCAGGCGGCTCCCGCAAACGGCTCCTGGTGTTGCCACGATCTGCAGCGCGTCCGTTTGAACCGAACGATCGAATACCGCTCGGACAATTCACACGCGGAGACGTTTCCGGGAGCCGCCTGCTATTCGACGGTGGGCAAAGCCACGCTTTTTCGCGCGAACATACGTGGGGCATGACCGCGGTCAAAGGCGGCTCCCCTCCAGGTGCTGGGCGAGCTTGACCGCAAGCTGTCATCTGCCATCTGGCATTTCCCTCGGCCCGCTCTACCCATCCGGCCCGTTTTACGGTATAATGCCGCCGTAACCTCGAACTGCGTTTTCCACTTCGCCGTCTCCGTGCCCGACCCGCTTGCTGCGTCTTGCAAGCTGGAGGCCTCCGTGTCACTCTCCCGATCTTAAATTTATGTCGTCTAAGAAGCACAACTATGATGAGAGCAAGATCAAAACCCTCTCATCCCTCGAGCATATCCGAACTCGAACCGGCATGTACATCGGCCGGTTGGGCGACGGTAGCCATTACGATGACGGCATCTATATCCTCATCAAAGAGGTCATCGATAACGCGATCGACGAGTTCATTATGGGATATGGCAAACAGGTCGAAATCTCGCTCGATAACAGCGTCGTTCGGGTGCGTGATTTTGGCCGGGGGATCCCTCTAGGCAAGGTGATCGAGTGTGTTTCTCGAATTAACACCGGGGCAAAGTATAACGACGACGTCTTCCAATTCAGCGTCGGCTTGAATGGGGTTGGCACTAAGGCGGTAAACGCGTTGTCCGAGGAGTTCACCGTCACCAGTTATCGAGACGGCCAATTCTTTAGAGCCGATTTCAGTCGGGGCGAACTAAAATCAGAAAAGCGCGGCAAACAGAATGCGCCCGACGGCACCGAGATCGTTTTTACGCCGGACCCGACTATCTTCAAAAGTTTTCTGTTCCGGGAAGAACATCTGCTGCGGCGCATCCATCTTTATACTTATCTGAACGCCGGTTTGCGGATCAAATACAACGGACAGGTCTTTACGTCGGAGAACGGGCTAAAAGACCTGCTCGAAGAAGACGTGGCGGAGGACGCGCTCTACCCGGTTCTGCATTTCCGGGAAAAGATGATCGAGATAGCGTTTACTCACACCAATCGATTATCCGAGGATCACTATGCTTTCGTGAATGGGCAGTACACTTCGGATGGGGGAACGCATTTGAGCGCATTCCGGGAGGGCATGCTCAAAGCGATCAATGATGTGGGTAAGGCGAAGTTCGATGGAGACGATGTCCGCGAAGGATTGGTTGGGGCGATCGCTATCCGGCTGAAAGATCCGGTCTTCGAATCTCAGACCAAGAACAAACTCGGAAATACCGAGATTCGTACCGAGCTGGTGGCCAAGGTGCGTGAAATCGTGGCTACGCTTCTCCACAAGAACAGCGAGGTAACCGAGCGGTTGCTGGCGAAGATTCAGGAAACCCAGCGTTTGCGCAAAGAGCTGCAAGATGTCCGTAAACTGGCTCGCGAGCGTTCGGCGGCTATTTCCCTGCGCATACCCCAGCTTAAAGATTGCAAGGTCCATTTGAACCTGGAGAAAGGGAACGGCCAGGAATCGATGATCTTTATCACGGAAGGCCAGTCCGCGGCAGGCTCCATCACCAGTTGCCGCGATCCCAACGTGCAAGCGGTCTTTACCTTGAAAGGCAAACCCCTTAACGTCTGGGATCTCAACCGTACGATTGTTTATAAGAACGACGAGATCTTCAATTTGATGCGGACATTGAACGTTGAAGAGAGCCTGCAGAATTTGCGTTACGGCAAAGTCATCCTGGCAACGGATGCCGATGTCGATGGACTCCACATCCGGAACCTGTTGATCACCTGTTTTCTTCGCTTTTTCCCGGACATTATTACTGCCGGTCACGTTTTCATTTTGGAAACACCGTTGTTCCGGGTCCGGGATAAAAAGCAAACCTTCTATTGTTATTCCGAAGCCGAACGTGACGTGGCCATACGCAAGGTCAAGAATCCTGAGATTACCCGATTCAAAGGCTTGGGCGAGATCTCGCCATCTGAGTTTAAGGCGTTTATCGGTCCGGGGATGAAGCTGACCCAAGTCAGCGTAGATGACGGCCACGTGGTCCAACCGCTGCTCCAGTTTTACATGGGGAAGAATACTCCCGCCCGGAGGCAGTTCATCATGGATCACCTGGTCGTGGAAGAACCCGTTGTCGCGTGATTTGTGAGCGGCGGGAGGTAACTCAAAAGTAATCAGTAATCGGTGGGTCAGTAATCAGTATTTAATGAGACCTAGCCAACTTCGTCACTTTCGAGTCCAGTTTCCGAATTCTTCCGATTTTACTGATTACTGGCCTACTGATTACTGATTACTTTTGAGCCACGCCTCACGATCTGCCACCCGTTACAATGTCCTCAAATTCCGCCTCACTCGTTCACTTGCCCGAGGATCCTCTGAAGGATCTGATTAACGAGAATTTCATCCAATACGCTTCGTACGTTATCCGGGATCGGGCGATTCCGCAGTTGGAAGACGGGCTTAAACCGGTGCAACGCCGAATCCTGCATGCACTTTATGAGAAAGACGATGGGCGATTCAACAAAGTCGCCAACATCGTCGGCCACTGCATGCAGTATCATCCGCACGGTGACGCATCGATCGAAGATGCCTTGGTTAATCTCGTTAACCGGACTTACCTGATCGAGGGACAAGGGAACTTCGGGAATACTCTTACTGGGGACCCGGCTGCAGCTTCTCGATACATCGAATGCCGGCTAACTGATCTGGCCAGAAACGAGTTATTCAACCCCAAGCTCACCGAGTACGTCCCCAGCTACGACGGCCGGAATCAAGAACCGGTGATGTTGCCGAGCAAATTGCCGCTGATTTTGATGCTTGGCTCGGAAGGGATCGCCGTGGGGTTATCGACCCGGATTCTGCCTCATAACTTTGTCGAGTTACTCAAGGCGCAAATTGCTATTCTCGAAAACAAAAAATTTCGAGCCGTTCTTCCGGATTTCCCTCAGGGCGGTCTCATGGACGCCAGCGAGTACGATCGAGGAAACGGCAAAGTCAAAGTCCGGGCTAAGATCGAAAAACGAGACCACAACCGGCTGATTATTCGCGAGATCCCATTTAGTACCACGACAGAATCAGTGATCAGTTCGATCGAGGATGCGGTCAGGAAAAAGAAGGTCAAAATTCGCTCGATCAACGACTTCACGGCTGCGGCGGTTGAAATCGTGATTACGCTGTCTCCGGGTGAAGATCCGGATAAAGCGATTGCGGCTCTCTATCACTTCTCGCAGTGCGAAGTGGTTCTGCACTCGAACATAGTAGTGATCCAGGGAGAACGTCCCGTTCAACTCGATGTTGAGCAAGTTCTCCGGACTAACACGGAACAATTAGTCAGCCTGTTGAAGCGCGAACTTGAGATTCGCAGAGACGAACTCACTGAGGAGCTACATCGAAAGACGCTCATCCAACTCTTTATTGAGCACAGGATCTACAAGCGGATCGAAGATTGCGAAACCTATGAAGATGTCCAGCAAACCGTGTTGCGAGGTCTGCGGGCTCTAAGAGTAGAATTGACCCGCGAGATCACTATTGACGACGTGGAGATGTTGCTCGGACTCCAAATCAAGCGGATCTCGAAATTCGATCTACAAAAGAACGAGGACGATAAACTCAAGATCGTAGAAGACCTCAAGGAGGTTCGTAAGAACCTTCGGCAACTGACTACTTATGTCATAGGCTATCTTGAAGGCCTGATCGAACGTTACGGCAAACAGTACAAACGCCGGACGCAATCAACGACCGCCGAAGAGATCGATGTCCGGGAGTTGACCGCCAACGAATTGGCGATCGTCTATGATCGGGAACGCGGTTTCCTTGGTTCGGAGGTCAAGGGCGAAGCCGCATTTCGCTGTTCACCGCTGGACCGGTTATTGGTCGTTTGGAAAAACAGTCGATACCAAATGATTCCACCGCCCGACAAGTTGTTCGTGGACAAGGACGTTGAGTATTTCAACATCTATGAACGGGAAAAGATTTTTACCGTTGTTTACAAAACTCCGAAGGCGACATTCATCAAACGCTTTGCCTTTGGCGGTGCGATTATGAATCGCGATTACTTTTGTGCCCAGGAGGACGCGGAGATTAAATTCATTACTGATCGACCGGTGACCGAGCTTCGCCTGAAATACCGGCATGCCAAAGGGACGCGTGTTGATGAGCAAACGCTCGCGATGAAAGATATCCAGATCCGAGGTCCGAAGTCGCGGGGCATCCAGGTCACCAAACGGACGGTTACCAGCGTAAATGGTCGGTAGGGAGGGATCTCGTCCTCCCTTCGTGGGCGTCGCATTCGACGTTCGGTGGGGATAGGGCGTGCCTGACCGGAAATTGGGAACAGGGAACATTGTTTGCCACAACCGCGACGCCCGGAAACGGTGTTACGGGAATGGGATGCGGCACGTCTAGGAACCGGTCACAGGCCCAAAGGGAGCCGCGGCTAACAACGCGATTCGGACGAAAGACGCCGCGCGTGGGGTAAATTACCGCGGTAGGGTCACGCGGAATGCGGCTCCCCTCCGTTCGCGGCGCTCACGGCGTTGCCGGCGTTCCCGGCGCTCCCACGGGATACATCTTGCCAAGCTCTTCGGCAACGGTGGCGATCTTTTCCGGTAAACCGGGGCGAAGCGTCGGGGCTTCATGGGTAACGGCCAAGAAAGCGTCTTTCGCACCCGATAAGGTCAGAAATTCGTCTCCGATTTGATAGGTGCTCAGGCGAGTCGGGAGATTCGGATAGTCTTTGACCTTGTTGGGTAGCCGATCGTAAAGAAGCGCGTAGTCGCGGCGCGGTACCTGGAACAGGGTATGGAGACGTTGAGGCAACCGATCTGCCAAGACCGGGCCGAATTGCTGGACGATCAACGAATGCTCGATTCCCGGCAGGTTGGTGACTAATTCTGCGATGCGTGAAGCATCCAGGGTTTCCTCAGTAAAAAATTCGCTCTCCAGGACATAAGAATCCCAGGAGGCGGCGACCGGCGGCCCAGGATGGGAGATGACTAACGGAAGGTCCGGTTCGACCGGCGGTGCCGGGGGTGGGGGCGGGGTTACTGCTTTGGGCTCTTCTTTGGCAACCGTTGGTATAGGTATAAGTGGTACAGGTAGAGATCCTGCAGGTAAGGGTTTCTCCGACTCCTTAACGGTCGCTCGAGACTGCGCTTCAACTAGCTGCTTGCTGACTTCCTCGTGCTGACGCTGAGTTAGTGCCAGAGCCTGTTTGGCCTCATCGACTTTTTGCAGCAGCTCGCTATAGCTTTCGCCGCTCTGCTTTATGTTCTCTTGCAGCACCGCGTGGTTTTGGTGCGCCTGATTTATTTGCTCCAACAGCTCTGCGTGGCTGAACCGAAGGCTGGTTAACCGCCCCTGCACATCTGAAAGCTCTGCTCCTGCATCCTGTTTTGCGGTATTCAAACGCTGATGATCCGAGCGCAACCGTTCACTCTCTTGTCGAAGCTGCGCGATCTCTTCGCGAGATTCGTCTAGCTGCCTCTGAAGTTGAGCGCGCTCGCTCACTTGCTCAGGAGTTGCCTTTGCAAGGGTGTTCTTTTCGTTGGTCAAAGACTCAACGTGTTGGTGAAGTACAGAGACCTGCTGGATGATTGCCTCTCGAGCGGATAGACGCTGGTCGAGTTCGTCGCGGATGGGTTGCAGCTGCGCCAGCATCGATTCGCGTTCTCCAAGTAACCGAGTGATCTCTTTCTTCAACTCGCCCACTTGTGTCCTCATCAGACGGATCGTCTCCTGGGTCTCGCCCAACTCGGACATAGCCGATTGGACACTCCGCCGGGATTCCTCCAACTCGTGGCGCGTTTTGAACCAGGCCTCCTGGTGCTCGAGATGCTTGCCGCGTTCCTCCTGTAGCCTTTGCTGCGTCTGCGCGATCTCATCCCGGAGCGACTCGTGTTCCCGCATCCGGGTTGCCAATTCGTCCTCGGCGCTCCGAATCTGATTCTGTATGGCAACATGCTCACGCTTGGCGTCATCGATCGCTTGCATGTTCGCCGACATTTGGCGTTGCAATTTCTCGTTCTCGACCCGGTTCCGCATCAAAGCGGAGAGACTGCTCAACAGATCTTCCTCAGTCTTCGAGATTACCGCTCTAGTGATATCGGGGTCCGAATGAAACCAGGGCATGTCGACCCGCGATGCACCTTCGGCAGGCTGTCTCGACGCCCGCAATGAGCCTGTTGAAGGTGAGTGCTCTGAGCTTGTCGAAGGCCCGAGTTGCAGTTCGCTGGTTAGGTTTGTAGGGGGTAGATTCTCCGGTTCCGAAGGACTCGCTGGATGCGGATCGGGGGCCTCTGCCATAAAATCAACAGTTGCTAATTGGGTTTTTGGATTTTCCCCGACCAAGAACGCGAAACCGTCAAAAGCCGGAGATGTCCGTTATTAATATTACAGGCGGGCCCAGTGTGCGAGTACCAAAAGCGGCAGGGCGAAAATCCGGTTGCTGCTGTGCGAAATCGGTGGGGCTCCCGAAAAACCGCGCTCCGGCAAAATGTTGGCTCGTTCCGGAGCCTCTCCCCATCAAATTGTGACGCCGCCTCTGGTCCTTCTCGCCCTACTGCCTCGCCGCTTGACGCGACCGCTCTTGCGGGCGATAACTTCCACTCCTAAGTACCGCCGGTGTAGCTCAGTGGTAGAGCAGCGCATTCGTAATGCGCGGGTCGTCGGTTCAATCCCGACCACCGGCTTGCCCCTGTAACCTCTTTACCCAAGCGCTTTCCGGCTCTAGAAGCTGATTCACGGGCGATCCAACCCGGAAATCCTGATGCGACAGGTCGCGACAAGAAACGTCAATAAACGACGCGAAAGTTTCAAGTAGTTTCAAGTCGATTGATGATCGAGGGGGCTGGCATCAACAGCGACAGGCCGCGACGAAACCGCTTGCGAACAAGAAAATAACGATTATTAATCTTGGAAAGACAGGACGACGTCTGGTAGTTTGACGCTGGCCGGGCTTGACTCGGATAGCAGCACGTCGCAGGTCCTGCCAAAAAGCGTTTGGCATGGGCTGGAGATTCCTACCACCAAAAAATTGGTAGGAATTTTATGTCCAACGCAGTTTCGTCATCCGCGTTAGCGGATGCGCCGACGACGAGCAAGCCTCTGTTCGAGGATCCTCAGAGTCGCCTGCTTAGCAGTGCTGAGCTAGGCCAGTTTATCGGCAAATCAGGCCGAACCATCGAGCGGATGGTTAAGGCCAAGAAAATCCCGGCATACTTCATAAACGGAAGTTATCGGTTCTCGCTCGGCGATGTGCGGCGTGCTCTTGAGCGATTCAAAATCAAGGAGGTCGCTCTATGAGGCCGCCGTCCAGAAAAGAAGAGCCCTCGACGCGGCCAAGCAATCGAGGGCGAAGAAGCAGAAAACTGAAGCGAGCTTATCGTCCTTGGAGATCTTTCGCAAGCAGTTACTCGCGCTTGCTATTTCAGCGGACGTATACTGGCCTGTTGAGACCGTTTCGTTGTTCTGGCTGCGGACTACTGGCTCTTGATCCGATTGGCTGGAACGGCCACCAGAGGCCCCTATGTGAAGTATGCTCTGAAGGAGGCCCGCTATGAGCACGGGTTTCAACCAGGCAATCATCCTCGGCAGACTCACGGCGCCGCCCGAGCAACTCACGACCAGAAGCGGCAAACTTTTTGTCAAAGCGACGCTAGCAGTTTCGGTGCGTCGTAAGAATGCCGAGGGAGTCGAGGAGGAGAGAACGAGCTTCATCCCTGCAACAATCTTCGGGCGACAAGCCGAGGTATTTCTAAAATACGTCCAGAAAGGCAACCTCGTTCAGCTAGTTGGGCGGCTCGATACTAACGAGTGGAAGACTGACGCCGGCGAGAAACGTCTATCGATCTCGTTCGTTGTAGAGCAGCTGCATATGCTACCAAGCGAATCCGCGCGACCAAAGCTGAAGACAGAAGAGAAGCGAGAGCGGGAACCAGAAAGGAAGGAGGCTAATGAGCCTGACGACATCCCGTTCTGATCTCGATGCGGCGAAGGATCGGCTGCTTATACCTGAGCTTTGGCGGATCCTCAGTCTGCCTGGCGAACCGCCCACGCGCGACCAGCTAAAGTTCTCGAGTCCGCTTCGGACAGATGCTCACCCGAGTTGTTCTTTCTACCGCGGCTGCAAGCGGATGCGAGATTGGAGCACAGGGAAGGACTACGACGCGGTTGACTTTCTTGGCGAGGCTCTCGGTCTAAAGAACGGCGAAGCGATCCGGAAGTTCCTAGAGATCGCCGCCGGGAACGCCATCACGATCAATTACACTCCTGTTGTTCAACCACAGCCGAAGACCAAGGCGGAACGCCCCGTTCTTTTAGGGTTTAGGAAAGGAACTCTGGCCGAGCTCCAGCGAATAGCAGAAAGCCGAAAGATCGATGTCCGCGCGGTCGAGCTCGCTCAAGATCTTGGAACACTAAGAATCGGTGAAGTATGCGGATTCGAGTCATGGATCTTACTCGATGAAAGCGGGTTCTGCGCTGAAGCTAGACGCATCAGCCGCAAGCCATACCCGGCGATCACAACCGAAAAGATCAAGCTCGGTGAGCGAAAAGCTCACACGCTCCGGGGCAGTCGTAAGGATTGGCCAGTAGGGCTTCTACCAGCCAAGGAATATCGCCAGAGCGTCTCGACGTTCCTCTTAGTCGAAGGAGGTCCCGACTATCTTGCAGCGCTGCATTTCATCCTTCTACAGAAGCGAACTGAGATCTTGCCGGTGGCGATGCTCGGGAGAGGTCAAGGGTTAGGGCTTAAGGGGTTGTGTTCTGAAGCGGTTGAGCACTTCAGGTGCCGGCGGGTGCGGATGGTGCCTCACAACGATCCGGACGGTGGCTCTTATCTGAGCGCGGTCCGATGGGCGAAGCAGCTCCGGAGTGTGGGGGCCGATGTCGATGCTTTCCTCCTTAAAGGCTTAACAAAAACTGATCTGGCCCCGATCAAGGACTTGAACGAATGCGTTGAGATTTCGCCAGAGGAGGCTCGAAAGCTAAAGGAGCTCTTCCCATGAGTCAGGTCCGGACGCCGGAAGAATTGGAGAGGGAGGTTATTCCTAAAATGCGCGTCTCGCCGGGTGAAAGCGAGACCGCTTTCGCCGAGAGGCTCAATCAAGAATATCCCGATTTACAAAACGGCTCTCTCAATGAGCACGCAACCGAGCATCAATTAGCCAATTTGCTAAATGCTCAATTACCGCCTCTGCGATGTGTTGCCAAGGACTGGTACACGTATCGCAACGGGGTGTGGCGGAGGGGCACCAAGGATGTTTTCAGGCCGCAAGCGCTCGCAATCCAAAATTCTAGAAACAGGACCGACCGAAAAGCCGGGAACGTTCTCTGCCACTTGGAAAGCAATAGCCAAGTCAGGGAAGACGAGTTCTCGTCATTTCACAAATTCGATGGCGAATCGATCCTGATTAATTGCGCAAACGGAGTGCTACGAGTGACTGCGGATAGCGAAGAATTATTGCCGCACTCACCGGACCACCTCTTCGTCGGCCAAGCAGCTTCTCGGTTTGAGCCGTATGCGGAGGCGCCAACATTCGAAAAAGTTCTTTGTGAAGCTCTTCCTGATCCCGAGGACGTCACCTTGTTTAGGCTGTTTGTCGGTTACACACTTTATCCTGGTTGTCCGTTTGAGGCATCCTTGGTCTGTTACGGTGACGGCGGGACTGGCAAGAGTACCATCGCGGACGGGGTGCGGGCTGCGCTGGGAGATGATCTTATCCGTTGCTTATCGCTGTTACAGATCTGTGATCCGAAGAGCTTTCACTTGGTTCAACTCCGAAATGCCGCAGTGAACATCAGTACGGAGCTTGACGCGCTGCCGGTTGTTGGTGCCGAAAATTTTAAGCTCTTGGTAAGCGGTGAACAGGTCGCGGCAGACAGAAAGCACCAGGAGATGGTTTCGCTAAAAACAACGTGCAAGTTCTGGTTTTTGACCAACTATCTCCCGCGGTTTCAGCACGGAACGGACGCAGAGTTACGCCGTCTTCGGTTTCTGCGATTTGAGAAGCGGCCGGCAAAACCGGACCCAACTCTCAAGCCGCGGATTGCACTGGAGCGCGACGGCATTTTTCGCTTCGCAATCGATGGACTACGGTCATTGCTCACCCGTCAGGAGATACCGCATGGTGGCCACCGATCAAAAGAGACGCGAGAGCGCTTCAAAATCCAAAACGACCCGCTTGCGGCATTTGTTCATTCTTGCTGCAAGATTGCGGTCGAGGAGGAGGCAATCAAAAGCGAGCTGTACGAGGAGTACAAAGGGTTTCTGTCCACCAACGGTTTACCGGATCCGGCTAATGAATCGACGTTCTTCCGGGCGCTATACAATCGGTTCCCTGTTCGCGAGTTGCGGCGCCGAGATGGCAACCGGTTTATTCGCAAGCTGACTGGGATCGGAGTTCGCTCGGAGTGATCAGTGACAAACGCGAAGCTTCCCGCACTCCGCTCGCTTGGCGAGTTGGCCGATACAGAGCCCGTGATCGTTATCGACACTCGCGAGCAACAGCCATTGCCATTTTCGCGGCTCAAAACCCAGCGTGGCACTCTGATGACCGGAGACTATTCTGTCGCCGGTCTCGAATGCTTGTTTGCGGTCGAGCGAAAATCGATCTCCGATCTTGTCGGCTGTTGCATGGGCCAGAATCGAGAACGGTTCGAGCGTGAGCTTCACCGCCTTCGCGGTTTTCGGTTTAAGCGCTTGGTGATCGTCGGAACCGAAGCTGATTTGCAAGAAGGGCAGTATTGTTCAAACATCAACCCACAGGCGGTTATGG
>JAFAZK010000036.1 GCA_019239825.1 Verrucomicrobiota bacterium
CGCGGCTTTCAGCACCGCTAAACACAGGAAGATGCTGACGCGTAATCCGATCACAAAAAGGACTTACCCATAGCCACTTAGAATGGTTTATTGGCGGTGCGAAAAGGAGTACCCCCAATGAACCGTCTGAACAATTCTTTCGGACGACTTGCCGTCCGATTTTTTGGTGGTTGCGTGGTCGTTTCCCAACTGACCCTGCTTCAATCTGTTCCGGCTGAAACCGTCCGGTTTGCCGGCGATTCTGATCTTGTCGGTGACAATGGACGTTGGACAAGAGCAGTCGCAGAGGAATGGGCTGAGAAAACCAATAACACGGTCGAATACATCAGCAGGCCTGCAGATGCTACCGCGACGCTTCAGCTGTATCTCCAGTATTGGGGATCCAAAAGTGCGGATGTGGACGTGTTTCTGATCGACGTTATCTGGCAGGGAATAGCGGCTCCATTTGCTGTCGATCTCAAAAAATTCGTCAAAAGCGATATCATCTCAGAGTTCTTTCCGCACAGCATCGAGAACAATACGGTCAACGGCCGGTTAGTCTCGATGCCCTGGTTTATCGACGCCGGACTCCTCTATTATCGGACCGATTTACTACAGAAGTATGGGTACAGCGGTCCGCCGAAGACCTGGGAAGAGTTGGCTGAGATGGCAAAAAAGATCCAGGATGGTGAACGTGCCGCGGGGAACCTGACTTTTCAGGGCTTTGTTTTCGAAGGAAAACCGAGTGAAAGCCTGACCTGTAACGCGGTGGAATGGATCTACAGCTACGGTGGTGGAACCATCATTGATCCGGACAAGAGCGTCACTGTCAATAATCCGAATGCGATCAAGGCGCTGCAAACCGCGAAAAGCTGGGCGGGAACAATTTCTCCGACCGCTGTGAGTACCTATGGCGAAGAAGAAGCCCGGAACATCTGGCAGTCAGGTAATGCCGCCTTTATGCGCAATTGGCCGTACGCTTACCCGTTAGGTGAGAATCCGCAGAGCCCGATTTCTGGAAAATTCGATGTGACTGCGTTGCCCAAAGGTGGCGACGATGGCAAGAACGCTGCCTGTCTGGGCGGCTGGCAATTGATGATTTCCGCGTACTCAAAAGTGCCGAACGCCTCGGCCGATCTGGTTCGTTACCTTACTTCAGCAGAGATACAGAAGAAACATGCGATTGAGTTAGGTCTGCTTCCGACGCTACCTGACTTGTATAACGACCCGGATCTACAACAAAAAATCCCGTGGTTTAAGAATGCGCCAGACATTTTGGCTAACACCGTTGCCCGCCCTTCGACCGTCACCGGCGGATCGTATAATCAGCTTTCGCAGGCCGTGTTTGAAAACGCAAGCAAAGTACTTAACAGTCAAGAATCAGCCGAAGACGCAATCCAGCAAATAGAGCGAATCGCTAAACGCGTTGTGCCTTGAGATGCAAAGAGTTTGCACAAGACGGAAAGATCACAAAGACAGAAAAATCTCACGCAAAGCCGCAAAGACGCAAAGAGAAAACGGACGAACCGCAGATGGACGCGGATAGAAGAAGCGCAGATACCGTTAGAGACGATATGGAGCGTCGAGCTGCCTAAATCGTTGTCTTAAGCCTTTGCGTCCTTGTGAACCTTTGTGATCCTCTGTGGAAAGTCCGATTCCTATCTGCGTGGATCTGCGGTTGATCTTTTTTGTGCTTTTTGCGGTGAAACTTTTGGGTTTTAGGGCCGTGGTTAGACGCCTTCGCTAAGCTTGCGGTGGAACAGATCCAGCGCCATTCCGTAGACCGTTCGCGCGGCGGCAGCATCATAGCGAGCGCCTTCGTCCCGCATGAAGGCATGAGCGCCGTTGAATTCGTGCCAGCTGAAATTTGTTCCAGCGTCAGCCAAGGCATTGTAAATCGTTGCCCGGCCTTCGCGGGGAACATGCGGGTCTTGGCGGCCAAACACGACCAGAAGTTCGCCTCTGATCTCAGGGATCCGGTCGAGCGTATCGTCGTGCCGACCTTTGCCCAGAGTCCGCGTGTGGATGTCGGTCGGGTAACAACAGGTCGCTGCGATAACTTCAGGCTTGATAGCGGATCGGAAGGCGAGGTGTCCACCGATGCAGAACCCCATGGACCCGACTTTGCCGCTACATTTAGGATGCGATTTCAAATACCCTAGGGCAGCCTTGGCGTCGGCATCGTAGCTGGAGAGTTCTTTGTTGATTTTGTCTGCATTACCCCGATCCGCACCGGCCTGATCGTAAGGAAGGACCGTGCCCGGTTCTTCCAGCTCATGAAATATTTCCGGGATGACAACCAAGAACCCGTGTCCAGCCAGCATCGCAGCGCTTCGCCGAATCGGTCCGGTTACCTGAAAAATTTCCGAGAACAAGACGATCCCTGGGTAACGGCCTTCAGCGACCGGACACAAAACGTGGGTACGCATTGGCCCGGTTGATGTTGGGATATCGACGAATTCGTTGTCTGTGATGGTCATAACGTCTCGGACTGCAATCGTGTCGTACGAACTAGTGAATACGGATAGTAGCCGCAAAAGAACGCAAAAAGAACCACGAATGAACGCCAATAAAAAATCTCACGCACGGACGAGGCCCAGTAAAGCCGCGTAGCGGCGAAATATTTATAGCCCAGGGTGAGTCTGCGAGCCCTGGGTATGCGATCCCAAAAACGCCCAGCGCTGGAAGCGCATAAGAAGGGGTGTGTGTCAGGAGCATGAACACAGGCCGGGCTTCAACCATGCACACACACGGACGCCGATTACGAAAGCATTGCCGTTCTATCGCTGGATCTCTAGCCTCAATCGAGCATCCTGTCTGCTCTGATCTCCATCCGACCAAACCCATGTTATGCGTAAGATTAATCTCAAAGATGTTAGTGAGCAGCCCTGGGCTTCGCCCAAAGGCAAATTCGGCGGCGCCAGCAAAGAAGTTTCCGTGGCCTTGGGACGCAAACCGGAGTCCAACGACTTGAACGAACGGCACCCGTTCGATATCGAACTTTGCCGGATACCGCCGGGGAAAATCAATTGCCCTTATCACTCACATAGCTCTCAATGGGAATTTTATCAGATCGTTTCGGGGCAAGGGATTGTGCGACACGCTGAGGGGACCACCCCGATCGCGCCGGGCGACGCATTCATCTTTCAGCCCGGCCAGCCTCATCAAATCACCAATACCGATTCCCAAGATCTGATTTTCTATATTGTCGCCGATAACCCGATCGGCGACACCTGTCATTACCCCGACAGTAACAAGTGGACCACGGTCTACCCCGACGGACGCCTGGTCCGCTCTGAACCGCTGGATTACTACGATGGCGAAGAATGAGAAAGCGGATTCCCGTAAACAGGAATGACATGAAAAGCGAAGCCGTCACCGCGCAGCTATATTTACTTTGCTGACCAGAAAAATAAATTCGCCGCCGAGCAAGGCAATGTGAAAAGTTTAGTTCATGGCCCCGGTTTTTGGTGCCCTACTATTGTCCCGCGCCCGAGCAAGAGCCGGGGGCAGCGGTAGGGATCGCGCTTAGGAAGGTGTAGATCGCTTCGAGATCGCGGTTTGTCATGTGCCGAAAATAGGGCCACGGCATGACTGCCAAGAGGCCGAATTTTGGGTCGAGCGGATCGTGACCGGTTTGCAGTGCGGTCTTGAACTGTTCTAGCGTCAGCCCCCCTGGTTTGCCCGTAGAATCCGGGGTGAGATTGGCGGATACCACGCCAACCGGTGGGGGAGGGCCGAAAGCGATCCCGCCGGCAAGATAGTTCGCACCGTTAAACTCCCCATTGCCAGAGACTCCAAAAGGCGGAGGAAACGGATTATGTCCAGGCGCGTACGACGGGCAAGTATGACAATCGTTACATCCAGCTTGCGCGTTAACGATGTAGCTACCTAAACCGACCAACTCAGGATCCTTGTCCTGCAGATTCAGTTTAACGGGTGAAATGCTAAAACCAATTTGAGCTTTTTGACTCAGGGTCCGATCGTTATTGTCGCCTCTTAATGGCGAATTGCTGAGTATTGTTACTACAGCAAAGAGAACGATAACTGCAGCGGCTACCTGTATTCGTCTCATCGTTTTGGATCCTTATTTGGGCTAACAATAACGCTGCGGCTAGCGGGATATTCCGGCATCTTGCTGCCTATCTCATCCGCCGCATTCCATACGCTGAAACACTTTGATCGGGTTGGAACTTCGCATAATGAATCCGAGATTTGCGGACTCGGCAGATTCTTGTCTCAACTGCCGTTTTGATCATCCGAACCGTCCAAGAAGAGAGAGGGATGCTCACCAAAGGGAACAGCAATCAAAGAAAGGGACTCGTCTAAAGAGCCTGTTGCCCAATTCGATTCGCACAGTACGGAAACATCACAAAGACCACAAAGGCAGAAAAAATCTCACGCAAAGCCGCAAAGGCGCAAAGAAAGACGGATTTGAACAGGAGATAACGAAGAAATCACAATACACAAAAATCACAAGCAGACGTCGTTCCTAGGTCCCCTTACTAGGCCGGCCAAGAGGCCACGAAGACAGAGCACAAACATTGAGAAAGAGTAGTGAATAGCGATCTCTGTTGCCTCTCCTCTCCCGTTGAGCTCGGCCTTGTCTTAAACCTTTGCGTCCCTGGCCGATGTAGCTAACGGAGGAGATGGGGCGGAGTCTGCTTTGCGGCTTTGCGTGAGATTTTTTCCGTTTCTGAGTAAAGGGTCACGTCTTAAATTTTCGACATTGGCCAGGAAATGATCTCGCGACCGGCAGGCGCAATTTCAAAGGTTTAGACGTGATCCCTAAGCCTAAAGAGATCTAAACCTGAGCTTACCCTTTTGACGATCCTTAATTCCTTTCTTGGTTGTTTTCTGGTTTGACTTCGATCGGCGAAACATAATGATAAACATAATGAAGAAGGACTCAAAAAAGCCGGGTGCTAGTGACAGGATCTCAACGCACCAGATGCGATTTGAGTTTGAACGCGTGCTGAGAGCGGTAAAGGCGGGCCGTTCGCTCACCCTGACGTATCGCAATAAGCCCTTGGCGCGCATTGTGCCGTTGAACGAGGAATTACCGGTTGCCGAGGACGATCCTATTTTCCGGTTGGACGAGCTGGCGGAGCCGATGGGCCCACTCACTAACCCTGAGATCGACCGATTGGTTTATGGCGAATGAGGTGTTCTTCGATACCAGCGGCTTTTTCGCAATAATCGATGAACGCGACCCTCGGCATCACGAAGCGGTAGAATGGACACACGGGCAGGCCGGGCGCGCGCGTCCCGTCACAACTGAATGGGTTATCGGCGAAACATGTACCTTGCTGATCGCAAGGAAGCGTCATCGCATTGTCCCGCCGTTTCTGGATTATGTCGAACGCAGCCGCGCATTACTTTTGATCAATCCGGAGGATACCCTGCTGGCCGCCGCTAAAGCGATGATTCGCAGACAGGCAGACCAGGGTTATTCTTTTGTCGACTGTATCAGTTTCTGTCTTATGAAAGAACGCAAGATTAAAGAGGCATTGACCACTGATATCCACTTTCGGAAGGCGGGCTTTTCAGCCGTGCTCGGATGAACCGCGACTAACGTTCGCCCGTTGATACCGGGGTCAGCCCGACGTGACCCTATCTGTAGATGATGAAACCTTTGCGTCCCTGGCCGAAGTAGCTAAAGGCGGAGATGGGGCGACCTGTCCGCCATAGTAAGGGGATTCGGACGACGGAGGAAGTCTGCTTTGCGGCTTTGCGTGAGATTTTTTCTGTTTCTCGACGCTCCTAGATTTTGGCATAATCACCTTTTCGCGTAACACGTGGACGTTCTGGCTTGGTACCAGCTAGGCGTTCGGTCAATCTTTGGAGGATCTTTTTTTAGGTTGAATGGATTTCTCGGAG